>DASUOA010000194.1:0-4167 GCA_036276895.1 Arenimonas sp.
ATGTCCTTGAGGTCGAACAGCCCGGCCGAGCCCTTGATGGTGTGGGCGGCGCGGAACACGGCGTGGATGGCATCGGTGTCGGCGGGATCGTCTTCCAACTGCAGCAGCCCTTCCTCCATCCGCGCCAGCAGTTCGCGGGCCTCGGCGAAGAACGTCTGCAGGATCTCGCCGACGCTGTTCATGAGGCTTTACTGCCAGCTGCAGCCACGGGCAGCACGATCGGATCGCCGAAGTAACCGGCGAGCTGGAACAGCTCGAATACGTCGACCACCGCCGGGCTGTGGCCGACCAGCACGAGCGCGTGGCCGCGCGCGGCGGCGTGCAGCTTGGCCAGCATCAGCAGCTGCACGCCGGCGGTATCGATGCTTTCGACTGCGGACAGATCGAGCTCCAGCTCCGCGTGGGCGGACACGGCGTCGATCAGGCGCGTCTTGAGCGCCGCCACGTCATAGATCGACAGGCTGCCGGAAAGCGCCAGCCGGGACGCTTGCCGGCACCCGTCAGGGTCGCGCCTGGGTGCGCTGGAGGAGGTGGTTCCGGTCGCGGTCGCGGGTTCCATGCTTGGGTTCTATCCCGGGACCGGTGATGGGTTTGTGATAGGCAGGTTTCGGTTTTGCCCCCGCAGCGCGGTCGAACGGTTCAGTCGCGTGAGCGGCGCAGCCGGGTGAAACCACCGAGCAGCGGCCAGTGGCGCAGCCAGACATCGCCATCGGCGACATCGAACAGCAGCTGCCGGTGGCCATCGCCACCGAGGTGCTCGCCACGCACCTGGGCGCCGCAGGCCTGCACCAGTGCATGCGCGGCCTCGATGTTTCGCCGCTGCAGGGCGTGTTCCCCGTCGCGGCCGGAGGCGCTGGCGAACATCCTTCCGCCCCCGAACAGCTTGGCCTCGTACTCGCAGGGCTCGGTGCCGGCTTCGCGCATCGCCTCGACCAGTTGCGCCACGGCCTCGCTGCCGTAGCGGGCATCACTGGCGTCGGTGCCGCAACGCGGCTCGGCCAGCATGTAGTGGCACATGCCGCCGATCCGCCGCTCGGGATGCCAGAAGGTGATCGCGACGCAGGAGCCGAGGATGGTGCGCACGCGGATGTCGCCGCCACCGAACCAGATCTGGCCCGGCAGCAGGAACAATTCGTTGGGGTTGGGAACGATTGCGTTCATGCATGTCACCCAATCAGAAGCGGATGAAGTCGGGATCGTCATCGGTAGCGGCCACTGCGCGCGGGCGGCGAGCCCCCGGTATTGCCGGCATCGCTGGAGACGCGTGCAGCAGGCGCTCGACAGGCCCGAGGTGGCGGTCATCGACCGTGAAGAAGGCCATCGCCGCCTGCAGCTGTTCGGCCTGGCTGCTCATCTCTTCGGCAGTGGCGGCCAGCTCTTCCGATGCCGCGGCGTTCTTCTGGGTTACCGCGTTGAGCTGGTTCATCGCGTGGCTGATCTGGTTGGCGCCGGCGCTTTGCTCGCTCGAGGCGCAGGCGATCTCCTGCACCAGGTCGGAGGTCTTGCGGATGGACGGAACCATCCCGCCCAGCAATGCCCCCGCGCGCTCGGCCGTTTCCACCGAGCTGCCGGCTAGCTCGCCGATCTCCTGCGCCGCGACCTGGCTGCGCTCGGCGAGCTTGCGCACTTCGGCAGCGACCACCGCGAAGCCCTTGCCGTGCTCGCCAGCGCGCGCCGCTTCGATCGCGGCATTGAGTGCCAGCAGATTGGTCTGGTAGGCGATGTCGTCGATGATGCCGATCTTGCCGGCGATCGACTTCATCGCCGCCACCGTCTGCCGCACCGCTTCGCCGCCCTCGGCTGCTTCGCCGGCGGCCTTGGCTGCCAGCGAATCGGTGACCCTGGCGTTGTCGTTGTTCTGCCCGATCGAGGCGCTCATCTGCTCGACCGATGAAGACGTGGCCTCGACGCTGGCTGACTGCTCGCTGGTACTTTGCGCCAGGCTTTGCGCGGTCGCCGATACCTGGTCCGAGGCGGCGGAGAGATTGTCGGAGGCGGCGCGCACTTCGGCGATGGTCTGCGCCAGCCGCCCGACCATGCTTTTCAGCGCATACAGAACGCTGCTGCGATCGCCGTCGCGCAGGGTGATGTCCTGCGCGAGGTCGCCGGCGGCGACGCGGTTGGCGATGCGCACCGCGTACTCCGGCTCGCCGCCGATCTGCCGCAGCAGGTCGCGGGCGATCAGGAAGGCCAGCAGCAGGGTTGCCGCGAGCGCCACAGCCGTGAGAGCCAGGTATGCCGTCAAGGCCTGTGCGGCGCTTTCGCGCAGTGCTGCCACCGTGCGCGAGAGGTCGCCCGACAGCTGGTCCTCGACTGCTTTGAGTGCCTCGATCTTCCGGGTCGAAGCGTTCCACCACTGCGGCGGATCGATGCCGAATCCGCCGCTGTCGGCGCGCTCGATCGCGGCCGCGCGCAGCGAATCGACCTGGCGCGCTGCCTGGCCCTGCGAGGCCTCGGCGTATGCCTGCCCGGCCAACGGGTCGATCGCAGCGGCGAAGAGGCGGCCCAAGGCCTCCTGGGTTGCCACCAGGGCCACGAAGCGCCGGTAGCTTTCGGGATCGAAGCGGTCAGCCGTGAAGGCCTGGTTCAAAGTGGCGCGCTCCAGGCCCGCCGTCTCCTTGATCTGCAGGAGCAGCGTGTATGCGCTGGTCTGCTTCACGACGCGACCGTCGTCGCTGGCTTGCGTGACCTGGGCCACCACGCCAAGCAGGGCGTCGATCAAGGCGCTGTAACCTGCGACGGCATCCTTGGGTGCCAAGGCGAGACGTTTGGCATCGTCGCGCAAGGTCGGCAGCCGGGACAGTGCGCGTTGCGCGCCGGTCGTTGCCGCTGCCAGCCCTTCGTGGTCGATGCCGGTCAATGCCGGCCGCAGCCCGGCAATGCGCAGGTCGCTGGCGTCTTGCTGAGTTGCCAGTGCGTCGCCGCCGCTGTTGCCGCCGGCTGCGAGAAACCCTGCAGTCATGCCACGCTCCCGCTGCAGTTCGTGCACGGCGGCGCTGGCTTGCACGGCCAGCGCGGATAGCCGCTCGAGCTGTTGCATCTGACGGTGGCTTGCGAACTTGTCGGTAGCGCCGTTACCGGCGAACAGCAGCAATGCGACAACCGGCGGGGCCAGCATCAGCAGCAGCTTGCTGCGGGTGGCGAGTGCAGACAGCAGGTTCATGAGGTGGATTCCGTGAGTTCAGGCGTTGGCCGCGGCTTCGGTCGCGGTATCGGCGTTGTCCAGCTGTGCCAGCTCGTCGAGCGACAGCACCCGGGACGCGTCGAGCACCACCATCAGGCGTTCCGCGCGGCGCGCCATGCCGGCGATGAAGTCGGCGCGGATGCGGGTGCCGAAGGGCGGGGGCGGGCCGATGTCGCTGGTAGCGAATTCGACCACTTCGTGCACCGCATCGACCATCAGTCCCAGCGTCTGCAGCGCTTCGCCGTGCTGCAGTTCCAGGATCACCACGCAGCTGCGCCGGGTCACTTCGCTCGGCGCACCACCGAAGCGGGCGCCGAGGTCGATGACGGGAACTACCGCGCCGCGCAGGTTGATCACGCCGCGGACGAAGCACGGCATGCAGGGCACCGTGGTCGGGCGCTGGTACTCGATGATCTCCTTGATCCGCGCGATCGCCAGCGCGTAGGTCTCGCCGCCGAGGGCGAAACTCAGGAACTGCTGCGCGGCATCGCGTTCGACGGCGTGCTCGGTGTCGGCTCTGACCAGTGCGTTCATGGTGGCCTCGTGCTCAGAAGCGGACGAAGTTGGGATCTTCGCCAGCTACGACTGCCTGCCGCGGCGACCTGGCGGGCGAGGGTGGCGTGGCGGCACGGGCATGCAGCAGCCGTTCGACCGGCCCGAGCGCGCTGCTGTCGACCTTGAAGAAGGCCATCGCCGACTGCAGCTGCTCGGCCTGGCTGCTCATCTCCTCGGCGGTGGCGGCGAGCTCCTCGGAGGCCGAGGCGTTCTTCTGGGTGACGGCATTGAGCTGGTTCATGGCATGGCTGATCTGGTTGGCACCGGCGCTCTGCTCGCGCGAGGCGGCGGCGATTTCCTGCACCAGGTCGGAGGTCTTGCGGATCGACGGCAGCATGCCTTCGAGCAAGCTGCCGGCGAGCTCGGCCTTCTCCACCGAGCTGCCGGCGAGTTCGCCGATTTCCTGCGCCGCGACCTGGCTGCGCTCG
>DASUOA010000195.1:0-2811 GCA_036276895.1 Arenimonas sp.
CGCACGACATCGGAAGTCTCCGGCGCCCTGACGACCCGATACGACGAATCGCAGCCGCAGATCTGGCGGATTCCCCTGCGCGACGATGTTCAACCCGCGTTGAGCGTGGTGGCGCCACGCGGGGGCTACCTGGTGCCGGCCGCTTGGGCCGAGCCGGTTGCTACGGCGTTGCACCGGCATGGCATCAACTTCAGCCGATTGGACGCGCCGCTGTCGTCGCAACCCCTGCAACAGTTCCGCGCCAGCAGCCACGCCTTCGCGGCCGGGTCGCTGGAGGGACGGCAGCGCCTCAGCGTCGAAGGCGAATGGACGGAGACTGCACAGCCGCTGCCCGCCGGCAGCCTGTTCGTACCGATCGCCCAGCCCAAGGCCCGGCTGGTGATGGCCTTGCTCGAGCCGCAGGCACCCGATTCGCTGCTGGCCTGGGGCCACTTCAACAACGCCTTCGAGCGCAAGGAGTACATGGAGGCTTACGTTGCCGAACAGGTCGCGCGGGAAATGCTGGCGGCCGACCCGGCGTTGCAGCAGGCGTTCGAGCAACGGCTGCGGGATGATCCGGCCTTCGCAGCCGACCCTGCGCAACGGCTGGACTTTTTTTACCAGCGCCACAGCGCCTGGGATCAGCGCTATGCCCTCTACCCCATTTTGCGCAGCGAGCGCAGGCCGCAGCTGGCCATGACGCCCGGAATGCGTTAAACAGGCGCAGAGAGATCACCCCCACACGGATCCCGCCGAGCACCGGAATGACGCGCCAGCCCTTCCTGGTCCCGCTTCTGCTGCTGACGGCGCTCGGCGTCGCGCCCTGTTGCGCGGCGACCGCTTCGCCTGCTCCCGCCGTGATCGCGGCCGAGACCGAGGCCTCTGCTGCGAGCGACGGACAGCCTCTGCCAAGCGACTCCGGGGCGCAATTCGACGCGCGCTTCAAGGAAATCGACAGTTCGTCGTTCGAAATCGACGACGCCGAACATGCGCAACGCCTGCTCGAAGAGCTGCGCTCGCTGCTGCCGCCAGGCGATGCCGCGCGCGAGCGCCTGTACAGCACGATGCAGTGCGCGCTCAGCTTTGACAACGACAACGCCGGTGGACTTGCCTTCGCCGAGGAGAAGCTGCAACTGGCGCTTGCCGCCGAGGATCACGCGGTAGCCAGTCGCCTTTATTACTGCAAGGGCGGCTACCAGTCGGCGCTTGGCGCCAGCGACGATGAGCTGGTGAGCTACGAGGCGGGCATCGCCGAGGCGCTGAAGGCCGGCGACTCGGTGCTGGCGGCGTTCGGCGTGGCCTTTCGTGGCGCGGTGCACTCGATCCGCGGCGAGCAGGCTCGCGCCCTTATCGACTTCCTCGACGCGCAGGAGCGCTTCCGCCAGGCGGGCGAAGACATCGATGCCGAAGGCATGCTGTTCGATATCGCCGTCGCCTATCGGCGCATGGAGCTGTTCGACAAGGCGGAGCAGTACCTCACTGAAATCGAAGCGAAAGCGCGCGCGGAGGATGACAAGAGCACGCTGGTGGGCGTGCTGTTCCAGCTGGGCTTCCTGCATGAGGAACGCGGCGAGCTTGAATTGGCCGAAGCCTCGTTCAAGCAGGCGCTGGAGTTGTCTCGGCAGCAGGATGATCGCGGCAGCATCGGCTCGGCGCGCTTGGCGCTGGCCGGCGTCTACGTGCAGACGGACCGCCACAGCAGTGCACTGGGCGCGCTGCGCCGGGCCGGCGCCGACTTTGCCGCCACATCCAACCAGTCGAATGACGGCCTGCTTGCGCTGTATACCGGACAAGCCCGGGCAGGGCTCGGCCAGCATCGCGAGGCGTTGCAGGCATTCGCCGAGGCCGAGGCGGCTCTGAAGGCAGAAGGCAACCTCCGCTACCAGGCACTGCTGTACCACGCACGCAGTCACAGCCACGAGGCGATGAAGGATCACGCCGCGGCCAACGCCGATCTCAAGCAATACATTTCCGTCCGCCAGCAGCTCGGCGAGAACATGCGCACCGAGCAGACGCTATTGCTGCAGCACCAGTTCGATACCGCCCGCCGCGATCTGGAAAACCAGCGCCTGACCGCCGAGAAGGCGCTGCGCGAACAGGAAGTCGCCGCACTGGTCAAGACCCGCCGCTGGCAATGGGCGGCGATCGTCATGGGCGCGGTGCTGATGGTGGTGCTTAGCGTGCTCGCGGTGCGCCAAGTGCTGCGGTTGCGGCGCCTGCAAGTCCTGGCGCTGACCGATTCGCTGACCGGTGTTGGCAACCGCCGTCGCATCGAGCGCTACGCCAACGAGCAGATTTCCGAATCGTTGGCGCAGAAACGCACCTTCACCGTGCTCACGGTCGATGTCGACTACTTCAAGCGCATCAATGACACCTACGGCCACGGCGCTGGCGACCAGGTGCTGGTGCGTGTCGCCCAGACCTGCGAGGCGGCGCTACGCGAGTTCGACCAGATCGGCCGCACCGGCGGCGAGGAGTTCCTGATCGTGCTGCCGCGTACGCAGCTCGCGCAGGCGGTGCAGGTCGCCGAGCGCTTGCGCAGCAACGTCGCCAAGCTCGATCTCGAGGATCTGACTCCCGGTCTCAAGCCGTCGATCAGCATTGGCGTCGCCGAATTCAAGTCCGAGGATCGCGAGCTCAAGGAGTTGATGCGCCGCGCCGACAACGCGCTGTATCGCGCCAAGGCCAACGGCCGCGACCGCGTGGAAGTCGAGGCCTGACGCCGACGCCGGCAACCGGGATAATGCCCGGCCCGACGGCCCCGCCACTCCGTGATGTCCTCTGCCATCGTTTCCCGCCGCCCTGGACTGTTGCTGGTCCTGCTGATCGCCC
>DASUOA010000196.1:0-19644 GCA_036276895.1 Arenimonas sp.
CGCGCTGCCGAAACGGACCGCCTCGCCGCTGTCGAGATCGACCGCGATCACGTACAGCTTGCGTGCGAGCTTGCGGAAATCATTGCTGCGGCCGTGCGCCGAGAACACCGCGCGCATGAAGCGCTCGATGCCGCGGTTGTCGAAGATGCCGGTGGGAATGGCTTCGCTGAGCCGCCCCAGCAATTCGCTGGCCTGTGCGCCGGTCGGGTCACAGAGCAGGTCGCGCCACCAGCGCAGCGCCAGTTTGGGAATGGCCGTAGCCCGCTTGGCGTACTCGCCGAAAGCCGGGCGCAGGAAGATCTCCGGCCGGAAGCGCACGTCGCGGCTGTCACCGGTCAGAAAGATCCGGCACATCTCGGCGGTGTCGATGCCATTGGCAAGTGCTGAGGCAATGAAGGCGCCGGAGCTGACCCCGACGTAGACCTCGAGCCGGGTCAGGTCTATACCTTCGATGGCACGCTCAAGGGCGCGCAGCGCACCAAGCTCGTACATACCGCCGATTGGTCCGCCACCGGCGATAGCCAATCCGATCCTGGCTTGGCTAGTCTGAAGCGACTTGGCTGGCTGGAGAACGATCATGCGCGGGTTGCTATGGGAAGGGCGCGTCGATTGTAGCCCCCGGTTGCGAACTTCGGGGTACATCGTCGTTGCGCCATGCGTGGCCGCGTGCGGGGAGTCCGCGCTATGAACCAACCCGAGCCGGCCCGATTGCGGAAACGGTTGGCGCAGCGTCTGGCCTGGCAGCAGCGGGTGCATGACCCGCGGGCAGAGCCACGCAACCTGTTGCCGACCTTGTCCCCGTTGCGGCGTTGGCAGACCGAGCGGTTGGCGCGAAGTTTCGCCGACTTCCTGGCTGAACCACGGATGCGGCCGGCCGCCGAGTTCTTCCTCAGCGACCTCTACAGCGACCGCGACTTCAGCGGCCGCGATCGCGACGTCGCCCTGGTGATGCCGCTGATGGCACGACTGCTGCCGGAGAATTTGCTGGTCGCGGCCACCGATGCCATCGAGCTCGCCGTGCTCAGCCACGCCTTTGACCTGCGCCTGGCCGAGCATCTGGCCACCCGCGCACAGCCGTCGTCGCCGATCAGCGAAAGCGATTACGCGCAGGCCTACCGCGCAACCGGCTGCCGACGCTTGCGGCATCACCAGATCGAGCTGATCTTGGAGGTCGGCCACACCCTCGATGCGGCGGTTAAGCGCCACGGCGTGTACCGTTTACTCAAGGCCTCGCGCCTGCCCGCAAAATTGGCCGGCCTGTCCGAGTTGCAGGGGTTTCTTGAGCGTGGCTTCGCCGCTTTCGACCGTCTGGGTGGTGCCGAAGAGTTCCTCGCGCGCATCGCCGAACGCGAGCAGGCAGTATCCAGGCGACTGTTCGATGGCGATCCGCAGCCCTTCGCTGCCCGCGACTAGCCGAACTCCTCGTCGAGGTAACGATGGATCTCGCGCTCGATCGGCCCCTTGATCGCCAGCAGGAAAAAGCCGAGCGAGGCATACACGTGGATTTCCTTGGCGCTGACCGCGATATGGCCATCAACGCCGCCACGCGCGAAGTCGAGACGATTGCCTTTCCAGCCGTACTCCACGTCGAACTTGTCGGCGATGTGCTCGGCGATGCGTTCGACCGACGCCTTGGCATCCTTGAGCGGTCGATTGTGTTTGCGGCGGATCTCGATGGTGGACATTGCCCCTCCTGTAAGGCCTATAGTGCGACTGTTTTGCGTACCGACCAAGAAGGTTCGCGGCTGGCCTGTGCTAGATTCCGCGGCGGAGGGGATGGATGCAACTGACGTTTCCGAACGGCGAGTTCGCCAATGTGCCGCTGGACCAGGGAGAGGTAACGGTCGGCAGCAAAAGCAGCAACCGCGTCTGCCTGCCCTCGAGCGGGTTGTCGGCGTTGCACGCGAGTTTCCAGGTTGATCGACGTGGACTGTGGTTGAAGGTGCCCGCCGGCGTTTCCGGCGTGCATGTCAATGCGCGCCCCGTCCACAGCCTGGCGCTGCTGCGCCCCGGTGACCTCGTCTGTCTTGAGCAGCTGCGACTGGTAGTGGTGCCTCCCACTGGCAGCGTCATCGACGAAAAGATCCCGGACAAGGCGCCTGCGCCGCTCAACGAGCAGCAGCTGGTGGCCGCCTCGCGGGTGGTGCTGCGCGGCAGCTCTGGCGTCCATCATGGCCGCAGCTACACGCTGGGTGCTTCGCGCACCATCGGCCGCGGTGCCGAGTGCGATATCCAGGTCGACGACGCCGACATCGGCGAGCGTCACGCGGCGCTGGAGCTGCATGGCGATCGCATCGCGCTGCGCGCGTTGGACCCGGAAGCCTACACTTGGGTCAATGGTCACCGCTTGCGCGACGCCTTGCTGGCGCCGGGCGACCAGCTGGTTTTCGGCCAGTCCCGCTTTGTGGTCGAGGCGCCGGGATTGCCGCCACGCGGCTTCACCAACAACGCCAGGCTGCAGGCCTCGGCTCATACGCAGACGCTGCAGAAGGTGCGGGTACCCATGTCCGAGCCGGAAGCGCCGCCGCGCGGTGAACCCGAGCCTGTGCGTGACCCGGCCTCGCTGTGGTGGTTGATCGCCGCGGCCGCTGTTCTTGCCGCCTCGCTGACCGCGCTGGTGGTCTACGCGCCGCGCCTGGGCTGATTCGGGCGCCAGCGCAAATACAGTCGCAGGCCCAACAGCAGCGCGAGCACCGCGCCGTAGATGATCGGCTCGCTCAAGTCGGCCTTGACCCGCCACCAGAAGTGCAGCACCGCCAGCACGCCGATCACGTAGACGAGGCGATGCAAACGGGCCCACAAGCCCCCCAGGCGGCGCATCATCGCCCGGGTCGAGGTGGCAGCCAGTGGCACGAGCAGCAACCAGGCGAGAAACCCGACGGTGATGTAGGGCCGGTCAATGATGTCTTCGCCGATCTGCGCCCAGTAACCACCGAGATCCAGAACCACGTACACGGCCAAGTGCAGGCTGGCGTAGAAGAACGCATACAAACCGAGCATGCGCCGGAGTTGCAGCGGCCAGCCCAGTGCAAACAACCGCCGCAGCGGCGTCATGGCCAGCGACAACAGCAGGAAACGCAGTGCCCACTGCCCCGTCTCATGCGTCAGGGCAGCCACCGGATCGGCGCCCAGCCGTTGCGTCCATGCCGCATGGAACAGCACGGCGGCAGGGCTCAACGCCAGCACATGCGCTAATCCTCGCAGACCAGGGCTCAGAACCACTTGCGCAGATCCATCCCGGTGTAAAGGCCGGCCACCTGCTCGGCGTAGCCATTGAAGGGCAGGGTCGGGATGCGCTCGGCGAACAGGTTGCCGCCGCTGCCAGCGAGACGGCGCTCGCTGCGCTGGCTCCAGCGCGGGTGGCGCACGTCCGGATTCACGTTGGAGTAGAAGCCGTACTCCGACGGCTGGGACATGTTCCAGCTGGTCGGCGGCATTTCTTCTGTGAAGTCGATGCGGATGATCGACTTGATGCTCTTGAAACCGTACTTCCAAGGCACAACCAGTCGCAGCGGGGCTCCGTTCTGGTTCGGCAGGTCGCGGCCGTACATGCCGGTGGCGAGCAGGGTCAACGGGTGCATCGCTTCATCCATGCGCAACCCCTCGCGGTAAGGCCAGTCCAGTACGGGCTGGCGGATGCCCGGCATCTGCTCGGCGTCAGCGAGCGTGGTGAAGGCGACGTACTTGGCGCGCGACGTCGGCCGGAACCGCGCCAGCACGTCGCGCAACGGAATACCAAGCCAGGGGATCACCATCGACCAGCCCTCGACGCAACGCAGGCGATAGATGCGCTCCTCGGGCCGATGGGGCTTCAACAGGTCTTCCAGCGTCACCACGCCGGTTTGTTCGGCATGCCCACCGATAACCACGGACCACGGCCGGGTGACCAAGGTGTGCGCGTTGCGAGCGGGGTCGGCCTTGCCGGTGCCGAACTCGTAGTAGTTGTTGTAAGTGCTTGCGTGCTCGAACAGCGTCTGCGTTTCCGCAGTACGAAAGCCATCCAGGCTGATCGACGGAGGCGTCAGCGGCGGACTCTCCGCTTCGGCGCAGCCCGCGAGGCCGAGCAGCGGCGTGGCGAGACCGAGCATCAGCAGCTGCCGGCGCTGCCGGTAAATCAGTTCCGGGGTGACGTCCGAGCCGCGCGGAGCGGGATGACGGTTGCGCATACGGATACTCCTGTTTGTTGACAGTCCACCACAGAGAGGCGTTAACGGGGCGAAAAGGTGCGCGGATCGCACGGTCATTGCCTTCCGCGCAGCGGTTGCTTTTCGCGGCTTCCGACGCCGCGGCGGTGCGTGCTAGCCTGCCGCTTTTGCGGAGCATTCCGATGTCGCGTGCTTTCAACTTTAGTGCCGGCCCCGCCGCCCTGCCTGAGACTGTCCTGCGCCAGGTCCAGGACGAGTTGCTGGAGTGGCAAGGCGAGCGCGCCTCGGTAATGGAGGTCAGTCATCGCGGCCAGGCCTTCGTCGACTGCGCGGCGGCCGCCGAAAGCGACCTGCGTGAGTTGATGGCGGTTTCCGACGATTACCACGTGCTGTTCCTGCAGGGCGGGGCGACGCTGGTCTCGGCCTTGCTGCCGCTGAACCTGGCCGACCCCGGCCAGCGCGCGGACTTCGTCCTCACCGGCCACTGGGGTGAGAAGGCGCTGGACAACGTCAAGGCCTCGATCCATACCCGGGTCGTGGCCTCGTCCAAGGACGGCGGCTATACCGACATTCCACCGCGCGACCAGTGGCAGCTGGATCCGGAAGCGGCTTTCCTGCACATCACCAGCAACGAGACCATCCACGGCGTGCAGTTCCACGACATCCCGGATGTGGGTGACGTCCCGTTGGTCGCGGATGCGTCGTCTGACATCCTGTCGCGGCCGATCGACGTCTCGCGTTTCGGCGTGATCTACGGTGGCGCCCAGAAAAACCTCGGCCCCTCGGGCCTGGCATTGATGATCGTGCGCAAGGACCTGCTTGGCCGCCACCACCGCGAATTGCCGCCGATTCTCGATCTGCGCAACCAGGCCAAGAACGATTCGATGTTCAACACTCCGCCCACTTTTGCCTGGTATGTGCTCGGTCTGGTGTTGAAGTGGGTCAAGGCGCAGGGTGGTGCGGCGGCGATGGAAGCGCAGAATCGCGAGAAGGCCACGCGGCTCTATGCCGCGATCGACGGCTCCGGCGGCTTCTACCGCAATCCCGTGGCCCCAGCCGCGCGTTCGTGGATGAACGTGCCCTTCGTGCTGCAGGATGCCGAGCTCGACAAACCCTTCCTCAAGGAAGCCGAGGCCGCCGGCCTGCTCGGCCTCAAGGGCCATCGTGCCGTCGGTGGCATGCGCGCCTCGCTCTACAACGCGATGCCGCTCGCCGGCGTTGAGGCGTTGTGCGATTTCATGGCGGATTTCGCACGACGTCGAGGTTGAGCGTGTTGGCTGGCGAGGACCGCGTCGACTGGCTGGCCGGACGAGGCCAGCCGTTGCGCGGCGAGCTGACAGTGCCCGGCGACAAGTCGGTATCGCATCGCGCGATCATGCTGGCTGCGATCGCCGAAGGGCAGTCGCGGATCAATGGTTTTCTGGAAGGCGAGGACACCCGCGCCACCGCAGCGATATTCGGTCGCCTTGGCGTGCGGATCGAGGCGCCTGACGCCGGCGTCCGTATCGTCTACGGAGCAGGACTGCATGGCCTGCGCGCCAGCGCAGAGTCACTGGACTGTGGCAACGCCGGCACTGCAATGCGCCTGCTGACCGGCTTGCTTGCCGGGCAGGCATTCGACAGCCGCCTGCATGGCGATGCCTCGCTGTCACGACGGCCGATGGCTCGGGTGATCGAGCCGCTGCAACGCATGGGCGCGCGCATCGATGCGGCTGAAAGTGGTTGCCCTCCGTTGACAGTTCACGGTAACAATATCTTGCAAGGCATTGATTATTCACTGCCAATCGCCAGTGCGCAGGTCAAGTCCGCGATCCTGTTGGCCGGCCTTTACGCCCGAGGCGAGACGCATGTCCGCGAGCCGCACCCGACCCGCGATTACACCGAGCGCATGCTGGCCGCCTTCGGCGTGCCGATCGCCTTCGTTCCCGGAGAGGCGGCATTGCTGGGTGGATTCCCGCTGCAGGCGACCGATATTTCGGTGCCCGCCGATTTCTCGTCGGCCGCCTTCTTCCTGGTGGCGGCATCGCTCGTTCCGGGCTCGGATCTGCTGCTGCGCCGGGTTGGCATGAACCCGCGTCGCACGGGTCTGCTGTCGGTGCTGCGCCAGATGGGCGCCGATATCCGGGAAGAGAGCACGGGCGAGCAGGGTGGCGAGCCGGTTGCCGATTTGCGGGTGCGGTCGGCCCAACTGCATGGGGTTGATGTGCCAGTCGAGCTGGTTCCCGACATGATCGACGAATTTCCGGCCCTGTTCGTCGCCGCGGCTTGCGCAGAGGGGTGCACCCGGGTCAGCGGTGCGGCAGAGCTCCGGGTCAAGGAATCCGACCGCATCGCGACCATGGCCGCCGCATTGCGGCGTTTGGGCATCGCGGTGAATGAGGCCGCGGACGGCGCCGTGATCGAGGGTGGCCGCCTGCTCGGCGGCGATATCGACAGTCACGGCGACCATCGCATCGCGATGAGCATGGCCGTGGCCGCGCAGCGAGCAACCGGAGAGGTGCGTGTTCGCGATTGCGCGAATGTCGCCACGTCATTCCCGGGCTTCAAGGACCTGGCGGCAGGTGCCGGCTTCGGTCTGCACCTGACTTAGACTTGCCCCCATGAAAACTCCCGTGCTCACCATCGATGGCCCTTCCGGTTCCGGCAAGGGCACCGTCAGTCGCGCAGTGGCGCAGCGACTGGGCTGGCATTACCTCGACTCAGGCGCGTTGTACCGGGCAGTCGGCCTCGCGGCCGCCTGGGAAAACATCGACCTCAGTGACCCCGATGCCGTGGCCGCCTGCGCCGCACGCACCGAGATCCGCTTCGAAACCGCCGGGGAGGGTGAGCCGCACATCATCGTCAACGGGAAGGACGCAACCCACCAGTTGCGCATGGAAACCGCCGGTGCCGCCGCGTCGGCAATCGCTGCGCATCCGCCGGTGCGAGCGGCTCTGGTCGACCTGCAGCACCGGTTTCGCCAAGCCCCGGGCCTGGTGGCCGATGGTCGGGACATGGGCACGGTGATCTTCCCGGACACCCCGTACAAGGTCTTCCTCACCGCCAGCGCTGAGGAGAGGGCGAAAAGGCGCTATAAGCAGTTGAAGGAAAAAGGGGTTTCGGTTAATCTCGACAGTCTGCTGCACGAAATCGCCGCTCGCGACGAGCGCGATGCCGGACGTGCGGTGGCGCCCCTGAAGCCCGCGGATGACGCGGTCGTCGTGGACTCCACCGGCACGCCCATCACGGAAGTGATCGAGCGCGTGCTGTCGGTGTTGCCGGACTCGCTCCGCGCCCGCCGCCAGCCGTAACCGTTCTGAAGCATCGCGCGCGACCCGGCGCGAATTCCTGAAGCAGAAAGCCGCCCGCGCCATCCGGTGCGGGTTTGTCCATCCACGTCCCATCCGCTCAATCGGATGCGTGACCAACAGGTGGGCCGCAGCCTGCTGCCGCCCGTATGTCCAACCGAGAAACAACAATGACTGAATCTTTTGCCGAACTGTTCGAACAGAGCCAGGGCGCCCTCGCCAAGCTCAAGCCCGGCGCCATCGTCACCGGTATGGTGGTCGAAGTGCGCTCCGATGTGGTCGTCATCAATGCCGGCCTGAAGTCGGAAGGCATCATCCCGATCGAGCAGTTCCGTAGCGAAGCCGGTGAGCTGGAAGTCGCCGTGGGCGACGTAGTCAAGGTGGCGCTCGAGTATCTCGAGAACGGCTTCGGCGAGACCGTGCTGTCGCGTGAGAAAGCCAAGCGCTCGATGGTGTGGGACGAGCTCGAAGCGTCGATGGACGCCGGCGAGATCGTCACCGGCCGCATCAGCGGCAAGGTCAAGGGCGGCTTCACCGTCGACATCCGCGACGTCCGCGCGTTCCTGCCGGGTTCGCTGGTCGACGTGCGTCCGGTCCGCGACCCGGGTTACCTCGAGGGCAAGGAACTCGAGTTCAAGATCATCAAGCTCGATCGCAAGCGCAACAATGTCGTCGTCTCCCGCCGTGCGGTGGTCGAGAGCGAGAACAGCGTCGAGCGTGAGCAGCTGATGGACAAGCTGCAGGAAGGCGCCATCATCAAGGGCGTGGTCAAGAACCTCACCGATTACGGTGCGTTCGTCGACCTCGGCGGTATCGATGGCCTGCTGCACATCACCGACATGGCGTGGAAGCGCGTCCGTCACCCGTCCGAGGTGGTGGAAGTCGGCCAGGAGATGGACGTCCGCGTGCTCAAGTACGACCGCGAGCGCAACCGCGTCAGCCTCGGCCTCAAGCAGCTGGGCGAGGATCCGTGGGACAACATCGCGCGCCGCTACCCGGCCAACTCGCGCATCCTGGGCAAGGTCTCCAACGTCACCGATTACGGCGCGTTCGTCGAGATCGAGCCGGGCGTCGAGGGCCTGGTGCACGTGTCCGAGATGGACTGGACCAACAAGAACGTCAACCCGTCCAAGGTCGTGCAGCTGGGCGACGAGGTCGAGGTGATGGTGCTGGACGTCGACGGCGAGCGTCGCCGCATTTCGCTCGGCATCAAGCAGTGCACCCCGAACCCGTGGGAAGCCTTCACCGCCCTGCACAAGAAGGGCGACAAGGTCTCCGGCCAGATCAAGTCGATCACCGACTTCGGCGTCTTCATCGGTCTCGATGGCGGCATCGACGGTCTGGTGCACTTGTCCGACATCAGCTGGAACACCACCGGCGAAGACGTGGTCCGCAACTACAAGAAGGGCGACACCGTCGAGGCCGTCGTTCTGGCAGTGGATCCGGAGCGCGAGCGCATTTCGCTGGGCATCAAGCAGCTCGAGCAGGATCCGGTCGGCACCGCGATGGCCACCCTGCAGAAGGGCGCGATCGTCACGGGCACCGTCAAGGAAGTCGACACCCGCGGCGCCACCATCGAGCTCGAAGGCGGTCTCGAGGGTTACGTCAAGGCCAACGACATCGCCAAGGAACGCGTCGACGACGCCAACCAGTACCTCAAGGTCGGTGATGCCGTCGAAGCCAAGTTCATGGGCATGGACCGCAAGGGCCGCGTGATGCAGCTGTCGATCCGCGCCAAGGACGAGGCCGAGTTGGCCGAGACCCTGGCCGAAGTCAACAAGGCCTCCGACGCCGCTGCTGGCACCACCAAGCTGGGTGCCCTGCTGCGCGAGCAGCTGAACAAGGGCGAGTAATCGCGTTTCATCGCATGGCCCGGACTTTGTGCCGGGCCATGCGGTCGATTGGCTTGCTGATTCACACGTTGCAACCCGGCCCGTATCGCGAGTCCGCCTGTGTCCATGACCAAATCCGAACTCATCGAAGTGTTGGGGCGCCGCCAGGCGCACCTGAAAGCCGATGACGTCGATCTTGCGGTCAAGACCTTGCTGGAGATGATGAGCGGCGCCCTCACACGGGGCGAGCGCATCGAGATCCGCGGCTTCGGCAGCTTTTCACTGCATTTCCGTCCGCCGCGGTTGGGTCGTAACCCCAAGACCGGTGAGTCCGTGGCCCTGCCCGGAAAGCATGTTCCGCATTTCAAGCCTGGCAAGGAACTCCGCGACCGCGTCAGCGGCGTGACCCCCGTTTCCCGCTCCTGAGTCCCGGGCCGCGTCTCGGCTAAGCTGTTGCCCGGCTCCATTCGCCCGGATACCAACGCATGCGCCTGATCAAAGCTTTGCTGGCACTGCTTTTCGTCACCGCGGGATTGCTGTTCGCAGCACTGAACCGAACGCCGGTCGAGATCGACTTCGGTGTGTTCAAGACCTCCGCCAGCCAGGGCTTTGCCTTGCTCGCGGCCGTATTGGCTGGTGCACTACTCGGCGGCGTGGTGGCAATTCTAGGCTCCCTCTGGCGTCGTCGGTCTACTTCTCCGGACGCGCAGCGCGCGGCCGTCGCTGCCAACCATGACTGAACTGTACTGGCTGTTCCTGCTCTTGCCTTTGGCGGCGGGCAGCGGCTGGCTCGCAGGCCGACGTGGCGGCGAACGCAAGGGCGGGGCGCGAGTATCGCGCCTGTCCAATACTTATTTTCGCGGCCTCAACTACCTGCTGAACGAACAGCAGGACAAGGCGATCGAAGTCTTCCTGCAAATTGCCGAAGTCGACAAAGACACAATCGAAACCCAGTTCGCATTGGGTCACCTGTTTCGCCGTCGCGGCGAGGCCGATCGCGCCATCCGCCTGCATCAGAGCCTGATCGCGCGATCGGGCTTGAGCCAGGAGCAGAAGACACGCGCGATCCTTGCGCTCGGCGAGGACTACATGCGTGCCGGCCTGTTCGACCGTGCTGAAACCCTGTTCACCGACCTGGTGCGCATGGGCGTGCTGGCACCGCAGGCGCTGCGGCACCTGATCTCGATCTACCAGGCAGAGCGCGACTGGGCCAAGGCCATCGAACATGCCCAGCAGTTCGAAGCGGCATCCGGCGAACCCATGGGTAAACTGGTGGCGCAATTCCATTGCGAGCTGGCCGAACAGGCCAGACTTGCTGGCAATCTCGATTCCGCCAGGGAACACATCGCCGAGGCCTACGCGGCCGACAGTCGTTGCGCTCGCGCGGGCCTCATTGAAGGCCGCCTGGAACTCGCCGATGGCCACGATGCCGGTGCGATCCGCGCCTTCGAGCGGGTTGCGCGCCACGACGTTGAGTTTCTGCCGGTGTTCCTCGACGATCTGCTGCAATGCTACGAGCGCCGTGGCGAAACCGCGCGTGCGCGTGGCTTCCTGCTGGAAATGATCGAGCATTACGCTGGTGTCGCGCCGGTTTTGGCGCTGGTGCGCCTGCTCGAGCGCGAGGAAGGCCGCAAGCCGGCGCTGGATTTTCTGGCGCAGCAGTTGCGCGAACGCCCCTCGATCCAGGGCGAAGCGGCTTTGATCGACCTAAGTCTTGCCGAAGTATCGGTGTCGGCCGAGGACACCTTGTCCACGCTCAAGCAGATCACCGACCAGCTGATCGTGCGCTCGCCTGGCTACCGCTGCCAACGCTGCGGGTTCGGAGCGCGCGCGCACCACTGGCAATGTCCGAGTTGCAAATCCTGGGGCAGCATCAAGCCTACCAGCGGGTCGGCGGTGGCCTGAAGTGCAGGGCATGGGCGTGTTCATCGGGGCGCTGTTGGCTTGTCTGCTCTCCGCGGCGGTGACCTGGATGGTCCTTCGATCGGCGACGCGCTTGCGCATCATCGATCACCCCGACGAGGAGCGACGTCTCCACCGCGTGGCGACGCCCCGCTCCGGCGGTCTGGGAATTGCGCTGGTGCTGTTACTGGTAGTGCTGGTCTCTCCACCGGAAGCATCGCCGCAAGGATGGCTGTTGCCCGTTGCTGTGCTGGCGATCGCAGGCGTCGGTATGCTCGACGACCTGCGGGCGCTGCGGGCGCTGCCAAAGCTGGTCGGACAGCTGCTGGGAGTGTCGCTGGTAGCGCTGTCCATGCCATGGCCTGCACCTGAACCATGGGTCGGCATCGTGATTGCTGCCGTTGTGGTGCTGGCCTTCGTCAACGTCTGGAATTTCATGGACGGTAGCGATGGTATGGCTGCAGTGCAGGCGTTGCTGCTGTCGCTCTGTCTGGCAGCGTTGGGCAGCGGTGTCTGGGCGTGGGCGTTGGTGGGAGCCTGCGTTGGCTTTCTGCCGTTCAACGTTCCGAAGGCGCGGATATTTCTTGGCGATGTCGGCAGTCACGCACTCGGACTAGGCTTGGCGATCCTGATGCTGTCTGCGCTCGGCGAGTCGCGTGTTGCGTTGCCGTCGGTGCTGCTGCTGGTATCGGCGTTCCTGCTGGATTCCGGATGGACTCTGTTGCTGCGCCTGGTGCGCCGTGAGCCGTTCTGGAAGGCGCACAGCAAGCACCTGTATCAGCGACTGATCCGATCCGGGCTGTCGCATGCCAGTGTCTGCATCATTTATGCGTGCTGGACCAGTGCGGCGGTTGCTGCATGCTGGGCGAGTCAGGACCTGACTTCGACACTTCAATGGGCTCTGGTGATGCTGTTCTACGGCAGCGGCTCCATCCTTTATTTCATGATGATCGGGAGGCGCCCACCGGCGCCGGGGGCAGGGAGCCCCGAGTGAACATGCGCAAGACTCTGCATCTGCTGCCTAAGCTGGCGATCGTGATGCACGACCTGATGATGGTTGTGCTGGTCTGGCTGGGTCTGCGTTGGATGGCTGCAGTGGCGGGAGCGCCGCCGGCACCGTCGCTTTACCATGAGCTGGCGCTGGCGGTGTCGATTCAGGGCGTGGTGCTGTGGACAGTGGGCCTGTATCGCGGGCTGTGGCGATTCGCCAGTCTTCCGGATCTGGTCAATCTGGTCCGTGCGGCGCTGTTCGGCGTGGGCTTGATTCTGCTGGCGCTGTACATCACGGACATCCTGCCGGACGTGCCGCGACGGGTGCTGGTGCCGTATCCGATCGCCATCGTGCTGGCCCTTGGCCTGCCGCGGTTGTTGTACCGGCAGTGGAAGGACTACAGCCAACGTGAAAGCCGCGACGATGCCATCCGCATCCTGATTCTCGGGGCCGGGCGCTCCGCAGCCGCACTATTGCGCGACCTCGCGCACGATGGACGCTACGTTCCGGTTGGCCTGCTCGACGACCAGCCGGGACTGGCCGGCGCGAAACTGCATGGCGTGCCGGTACTCGGCAGCATCGACCAGCTGCCGGAGCTCGCACGCGAAACCGCAGCCGGTCTTATCGTCATCTCGATGCCCTCAGCCAGCGCGGAGCAGATGCAGCGCGTGGTGGCTCTGTGCGATGAGGCCGGGTTGCCGTTTCGGACGGTTCCGCGCGCGGGTGACGTGCTGGCTGACTCGCCGCGTGTGGAGCTCAGTGAGGTCGCGATCGAAGATCTTCTGGGCCGGCAGCCGGTCAATTTCGATGCCGCTGCGGTGGCGGCGGAACTGGGCGGAAAGACGGTGCTAGTCACGGGAGCAGGAGGATCGATCGGGTCCGAACTGGCGCGGCAATGCGCTCGAGCGGGCGTCGGCTGCCTGGTTCTGCTCGAGCGCGCCGAATTGGCTTTGGACATCGTTGTCGAAGGCCTGACGCGCGAGTTTCCCAACGTGCGGTTGCGGCCATTGCTTGCCGATTGTGGTGACGCGACCGCGTGCGAGATCGCACTGGCTGGTGGAGTCGACCTGGTCTTCCACACGGCGGCCTGCAAGCAGGTGCCGATGCTGGAAGCACAACTTCGCGAGGCGCTGCGCAACAACGTCCAGGCGACCCGGACACTGGCACGCGCCTGCCGTCAGGCCGGCATCGACTGCTTCCTGTTGATCTCGACCGACAAGGCCATCGAGCCGGTCAATGTGCTTGGTGCCAGCAAACGGATGGCGGAGCAGGTCTGCCAACTCGAGTTCCGGGGCTCCTCGACGCGACTGGCAATCGTCCGCTTCGGCAATGTGCTGGACTCGGCCGGTAGCGTGGTGCCGGTGTTCCGCCGCCAGATCGAGGCCGGTGGGCCGGTGACCGTCACGCACCCGGAGGTCACCCGTTTTTTCATGACGATTCCCGAGGCCTGCCAGTTGATTCTGCAGACCTCGACACTGGAGTCGGCGCCGCAGGCGATCTACACGCTGGACATGGGGCGACCGGTAGCGATCCGCGAACTCGCGGAGCAGCTCATCCGCCTGTCCGGCAAGCGCCCAGGGACCGACATCCGGATCGAGTACACCGGGCTGCGCCCGGGCGAGAAGCTGCACGAGATCCTGTTCCACCCGCAGGAGCGCTACCAGCGCACCCAGCATCCGCGCATCCTGCGTGCCGAGCCGCGACCACTCGACGATGGCCTGATGCAATCGGCGCTGGAGCGCGTGCAGGCGCTGCTGTCGCGTGCCGATGGCGAAGCCGAGCTGGCGGCGCTGCTGCGCGAAATGGTCCCCGAGTACACTCCCATACCACTGCAGAAGGAGCACCCGTAGGCAATGAGCCGTCGTATCCGCAAAGCCGTATTCCCCGTTGCCGGCCTCGGCACCCGTTTCCTTCCCGCGACCAAGACCGTGCCCAAGGAGATGCTGCCGGTCGTCGACAAGCCGCTGATCCAGTACGCGGTTGACGAAGCCATCGAAGCCGGATGCGACACCTTGGTGTTCGTCACCAACCGCTACAAGCACTCGGTTGCCGATTATTTCGACAAGGCTTACGAGCTCGAGCACAAGCTCGAGAAGGCGGGCAAGACGGAATTGCTGGCGATGATCCGCGATGTGTTGCCGCGCAACGTTCGCTGCGTGTTCGTCACCCAGGCCGAAGCGCTGGGCCTTGGCCACGCGGTGCTGTGCGCCAAGCCGGTGATCGGCAACGAGCCATTCGCCGTGCTGCTGCCGGACGATCTGATTTGGAATCGCGGCCCCGGCGCGCTACGCCAGATGGCAGACCTGGCCGAGCGCGAGCAGGCCAGCGTGATCGCCGTGCAGGACGTGCCGCCGGAACTGACCGGCAGCTACGGCATCGTCGCCACGCACGATTTCAGCGGCAACCATGGCGAGATCAGTGCGATCGTCGAGAAGCCCAAGCCCGAAGTCGCACCCAGCACGCTGGCGGTGGTTGGCCGCTATGTACTCGATGGCCGCATTTTCGAGCTACTGGAGAAGACTCGTCCCGGTACCGGTGGCGAAATCCAGCTCACCGACGGCATCGCCGCCTTGCGCGCCGAGCAGCGCGTACTGGCCTACCGCTTTGCCGGTCGCCGCTTCGATTGCGGCACGCGCATCGGACTGGTCGAGGCGACCATCCAGTTCGCACTGGACAACGAAGACCTCAGTGGGCCCGCGCGCGAGTACATGCGTCAGGCCTTGGCCACGAGCTGAACCTCAACGCAGCTCCGGCCACCCCAGCCACAGCGTCCACAGCAGCACCGCGACGGTGAACAGGCCAAGCAGCACCGCCGACAGCCGGAACTGCCGCGCCATCGCAAGCGCCGCGGCGTCGCGCTTGACCGGAATGTCTTGCGAAGTGCGCAACGCGACCGGTGGCCAGCGGCGTTCGGTCTCGGTCGACTCGGAAAGATTGTGCAGCCAAAGCGCCAAACCGCCGCAGCCGCTCGCTACCAGCAGGGAGGCTCCCGCCAGCATGCGTCGCAGCCATGTCTCCAGCATCGCCGGCTGCTCGTTGCCTACGGTCCGCGCCAGTTCATCCAGCCAGGCCTGTAGACCCCACAAACCCGCGCCGCCGACAATGACGCAGACCGCCAGCCACACAAGCATCTGCCGGCGCAGGGCCGGATCGGCACGATGCACTTCCTGGCGGGACGACTCGTCCATGCGAAGCTCCGGCGGTTGGCGCTGACATGCTAGGGCAGGCTCAGACGATACCCATGACCACCCGCGACGCCAACTACTACCGCGCATCGGCGCGAACTTCGACCCGCTATCCGGAGCTGCGCGGCGTGCGTGACGCGCACACCTGCGTCATCGGCGGCGGCTTCGCCGGCCTCAATACCGCGCTGGGATTGGCGGAGCGCGGTATCGATGGCGTCGTGCTGCTGGATGCGCAGGAGCTGGCCTTTGGTGCCTCAGGGCGCAATGGTGGTTTTGTCTTCGGCGGATTCTCGCGCGGCGAAGCCAGCTTGCTGCGTGACCTCGGGCCAGCGCGGGCGAAGGCTTTGTACGCCGGTACGCAACACGCGGTGAATCTCATTCGCGAGCGCATCGCGAGCTACCGCATCGACTGCGCGCACACCGATGCCGGCGTGATCTGGGCCAACTGGTTCCGCGACCCGGCACCAATGCGTGAGCGCCAGCGACTGCTGGCCGAGCACTTCGAAACGCAGTGGCAGTGGATGCCCGAAGCGGAGCTGCGCCAACAGGTGCGCAGTGATCGCTATCACGACGGCTTGTTCGAAACCAACGCACTGCATTTCAACCCCGTCGACTACGCGCAAGGCGTGGCGTCGGCGGCGGCCTCACGTGGCGTGAGCCTGCACGAGCATTCGCCTGCCACTGCGCTGCAACGCGATGGCAGCGGCTGGCGCGTGCGAACGCCACAGGGCGAAGTCCGCGCGCAGCACGTGGTTCTGGCCTGCGGTGGCTACCTCGCCAAGCTGCGCCGAGAGGTCGATGCCGGAGTACTCCCGATCGCGACCTATGTGATGGTGACCGAGCCGCTGGGCGCGCGCATGGACGAGATCCTGCACACGCGCGCCGCCGTGTACGACAGTCGCTTCGCCTTCGACTACTACCGGCCGCTGCCGGATTCGCGCCTGCTTTGGGGCGGTCGGATCTCGGTGCTCGATCGATCGCCGGACGCAGTAAAGCGCCTGTTGCTGCGCGACCTGCTGAAGGTATTTCCGCAGCTCGACGGCGTCCGCGTCGATTACGCGTGGTCGGGCCTGATGAGTTATGCGCGGCACGAAATGCCGCAGCTCGGCCGCATCGAAGAGGGCCTTTGGCTGGCTCAGGCTTTCGGTGGCCATGGTGTGGCGCCAACGACCTTCGCAGGCGAGGTGCTGGCAGCGGCGATCGCCGAAGGCGACACGCGCTGGCGCGAGTTCAGTGATTACGGCCTGGTCTCGGCGATGAAACCGGCGGGATTCGCGGGTGCGCAGCTGACCTACTGGTGGCTGCAGGCAAGCGATGCCTGGAAGGCGTGGCGGGAGCGATAGGGATCGCAGCATCGCACCGCCGGAGCTTTCAACTCGCGAGAGTTCCCATGCGAGCGCGTGGCTTGAGGCTGACGCTGTCGCCGTCAGCGAGCAGTTGCAGTTCACCGTCCTGGATCATCGCGGTCAGGTTCATGTTGCGCGTGAGCAAGCGGGTGGCAGCATCCAGTTCGGCCGGCGCGAAGTCGATCACGGCCAAGTTCTTCAACTTGGCCAAGTCCTCGCCTATTTTCTGCCACCAGATCTCTGCGCTATTGCCGCTGTAGGTGATGACCACCACCTTGCGGGCGCGGCCGCAGGCCTTGCGGATATCCGACGCATCGGGTTGGCCAAGATCGATCCAGCGCTCAATCTCGCCGGTGTAATCGCGAAGCCATAGATCCGGCTCGCCCTGCTCGCTGATGCCCCGGCCAAACTCAAGCCTATCTTCGGCAAACAACGCGAACGCCAGCAAGCGCGCCATCAGACGCTGCTCGGTTTCCGACGGATGCTGGGCCAAAGTCAGGCTGTGGCTGGCGTAGTAGTGCCGATCCATGTCGCTGATCTGCAATTCGGCTTTGTAGACGGTGGCTTTCGGCGCCATGGGGGTCCGATTGGAAGCGGCAGGGTCGACAGTGTAGGCGCAGCGAACGCATGCGTGCCGGGTTCCGTAATTGTCCCGAGTGTTCACCCGGCAGCCCGCCACCCCCGCGGGCGGTCATGCCAGTATTCGTGCTCATCTGGAAAGGGCAGGAACCATGCACACAACGACAAAGCGCTTGCGGGCAATCACGCGGGCCGTGGGGGCAGGGCTGGCCGAGTGCGAGCTGTCATTCGTTGAACGCGCAGCCATCGACCCGGAGCGGGCCGCAGCACAGCATGGGGCCTACGTCCAATGCTTGCGTGCGCTGGGCTGCGAAGTCTTGGCAATGCCGCCCTTGTCCGGCCACGCGGATGCCGTATTTGTCGAAGATACAGCGGTCGTGCTGCCCGAGCTGGCGGTGCTGACACGACCCGGCGCGCCTTCGCGTCGTGGCGAAGTGGCGAGCATCGCCGCCGTTCTGGCACCGTATCGTCGCTGCGTGTCGCTGCAGGCGCCAGGCACCTTGGACGGCGGTGATGTGTTGCGCGTGGGCCGATGCATCTACGTCGGGAGCTCAGCACGCAGCAATGCCGAAGGTATCGAGCAGCTGCGAGTGGCAGTGGCTCCTCACGGTTATTCGGTAGTCGCGGTGGAGACCCGGGATTGCCTGCACTTGAAGTCGGCGGTCACTCAGGTCGGAGAGAACCGACTGTTGATCAACCCCGACTGGGTAGATCGCGCGGTGTTCGCGGCATACGCGCAGATCGAGATCGATCCGGGCGAACCGCATGCAGCGAACGTGCTGCGCATTGGCGATGCGCTGGTGTACCCGGACAATTTCCCGAAGACCCGCGCCCGCCGGGAAAAGGCGGGCGCGGTAGTTCATGCGCTGGACGTCAGCGAGTTGCAGAAGGCCGAGGGCGCAGTGACCTGCTGCAGCCTTGTGTTCGAAGCCTAGAGCGCTTCGAAGATTCCAGCAGCGCCCATGCCGGTGCCGATACACATCGTCACCATGCCGTACTTCTGCTGTCGGCGGCGCAGTCCGTGAACGATAGTGGCCGTGCGCACCGCGCCGGTCGCGCCCAGCGGATGCCCGAGGGCGATAGCACCACCGAGTGGATTGACCTTCGCCGGGTCGAGACCGCAGGTGTTGATCACCGCCAACGCCTGCGCAGCAAAGGCCTCGTTGAGCTCGATCCAGTCGATCTGGTCCTGATTGAGGCCCGCCTGCTTGAGCACCTTCGGAATGGCGGCGATGGGACCGATGCCCATGACCTCGGGACGCACACCGGCAACCGAGAAGCCGACGAATCGCGCCAGCGGTGTCAGGCCGTAATCCTTGATCGCCTGTTCCGAGGCCAGCAGCACGCCGGCCGCGCCGTCGCTCATCTGCGAGGAATTGCCGGCGGTGACGCTTCCGCCGTTGCGGAACACCGGACGCAACTTGGCGAGACCCTCGGCGCTGGTGTCGGCGCGTGGGCCTTCGTCCTGCGCCACCTGCAGCTCGCGCAAGCGCACGGTATTGCCAGCAAGATCGGGCTGACGCGAGATCACCTGATAGGGCGTGATCTCGGCGCCGAACTCACCAGCCGCCTGCGCGGCCAGCGCCTTCTGATGTGAGGCGAGCGCGAACGCGTCCTGCGCCTCGCGTGAAACCTTCCATTCCTCGGCCACTTTCTCGGCAGTGATGCCCATGCCGTAGGCGATCGCGACATTCTCGTCGCGGGCGAACACCTGCGGGCTCATCGCCACTTTGTTGCCCATCATCGGCACCATCGACATCGACTCGGTGCCGCCGGCAAGTACCAAGTCGGATTCGCCCAGTCGGATGCGATCGGCAGCCAATGCCACCGCCTGCAGGCCCGATGAGCAGAAGCGGTTGATGGTCTGCGCGGCGATGGTGTTCGGCAGGCCGGCCAGCAGCACGCCGATGCGCGCCACGTTCATGCCTTGCTCGCCTTCTGGCATAGCGCAGCCGATGATCGCGTCGTCGATGCGGCCGAGGTCGATTCCCGGTGCCTGCGCGACCACGGCACGAAGCACGTGCGCCAGCATCTCGTCGGGCCGGGTGTTGCGGAACGCTCCGCGTGGCGCCTTGCCTACCGGCGTGCGTGTTGCGGCGACGATGTAGGCGTCCTGGATCTGCTTGCTCATTGGGATTCTCCTGGTCTCGTCGGCGCTCAGTTACGAAGCGGCTTGCCATTCTTCAACATGTAGGCGATGCGCTCCTGGGTCTTGGGCATCTGCGCCAGGGCCACGAAGTGCTCGCGTTCGAGACGCAGCAACCAATCCTCGTCAACCAGTGCGCCGCGATCGACATCGCCACCGCACATCACCATCGCGATGCGCGTCGACACTTCCAGGTCGTGCTCGGAAATGAAGCGACCTTCGAGCATGTTC
>DASUOA010000197.1:0-4449 GCA_036276895.1 Arenimonas sp.
GCTGCGCTGGCCGCTCGATCACGTCTTCCATTCCGATCATTTCAAGCTCGTGCGCATCGAGACTGGACCGGCCTGGGGATCGGACCATTTTCCCGTTTTCATCGAACTCAGCCTCGAGCCCGGCGCGGCAGCGGACCAGCAAGAGCCGGAATCCGACCGCACCGAGGAGAAGCAGGTGATCGAGAAGATCACGGACGGCAAGCGGCTCCCCGATGGATGACGCGTAAGCGATCCGCGCCACGGTCACCGCCGCAAACGGCGGTTCATCGGCGGCTGCGTGCCCGCGCGACCACCCGCCACGCACGTCACTGCGTGGCGGGCCGCAATCGTCAGCTCGCGGTACTGCGCCGGAACACGCTCACGATGGCGAGCAGGATCACCGCGCCGATCAGCGACACGACGAAGCTCATGACGGTAATCCCGTCGTTGATGGAGCCGGCGCCGAGCAGCGGCCCGATCAGCCATCCGCCGACCACTGCGCCGACGATGCCGACCACGACGTTGAGGATGATGCCTTGCTGCGCGTTGGTGCCCATGATCAGGCTGGCGACCCAGCCGACCAGACCGCCCATGACAAGCCAAATGATGATGCTCATGATTCCTTATCTCCAGCTGATGGTGACGCACCGGGCGTCGGTGGACAGAGCTTAGGGTCGCCGTCCCGGCGTCACCGTTCGCTACGGCACTCTGCCTTCAGGCGGCGCATGCCGGCTTGCGGCAGGGCGTACAGGTTTGGCGTT
The DNA here is from genome assembly GCA_036276895.1 of Arenimonas sp. Classification (GTDB taxonomy): domain Bacteria; phylum Pseudomonadota; class Gammaproteobacteria; order Xanthomonadales; family Xanthomonadaceae; genus Arenimonas. Next base: position 741 of record DASUOA010000197.1, read on the forward strand.
GCCTCGACGCGAGGTCTACGGCGCCGGATGGATCGCCCGCAACGGCAACGCACCTTGCGGTACAACGACCCCGCGCGGTTCCCTGCGCAACTCCAGCGTCAGACCACGCAAGAAGCCGACCCGGACGAAGGACGGCTCTGCCGCAGTGCTAGTCCTGAGGACTGCGAAGCGAGGACTGCGAAGCGAGGACACCGAATCGACGCGTCACCCGGTCAGGGCGACGCGCCAGCCCGTTCTACAACGACTTCGGTTGGCCGACGCTGCTAGTTCATGGATGTCGTCGCCCGCTCGAGTTCGCGATCGGCAGCATCCTTGCAGTCATCGCGCTGGTCGGCGGTGAGCGCTTCGCATTTTTCGCTTGAAACCTTGTGCGTGGCCTCGGCCTGCGCAAGGGCGACATCGCGCGCGCCCTGCTCCGACTCTCGGTTCCAATCGGCACCAGCTTCGTTCAGATCCTGCTGTGCATCGACCAGATTGTCCGAGGCATCGCGACGTTCTTCAGCAACGTTCTCCCGGCCTTCGGCGCGGGCATCGGCGACATCGGCACGTGTATCGGCGGAAGATTCGGGAAAGTCACAAGCGCTGAGCAACAGACCAAACGTGCAGATCGCAGCGAGCAGGCCGGGTGTTTTGAGTGAATCGTTCATGGTGGCATCCGTGGGTGGTTCAGGGCTGCGAAGCATGAGTCAACCCCGCACGTCGATTCAGTTCGACAGCGCACGATGGTCCGGAGCGCCCCGACAACGCCTGCCATGGATGCTCAGGCCGCCTGCAGCTCGGGGCGCTGCACCTGCGTGACCACGGCGCTCATCTGCGCGAGCAGGTGACGGTTGTCGTGATCCCACGGGTGAAAGCCCGGGCGAAAGTAGGCAAGCCACGGCAGCGCCAGGCGCGGCAGGAGTCCGGGGGAGCCGAACATGAAGTCGAGGAATCTGCCGAAGCCCTGCCCGCCGCGCACCTGCGGATCGGCCTTGAGCAATTGCTGCTGATAGAACAGCACCAGGCCGAGGAATCCCACGGTCGTCAGCAGCATACTGCCGCTGCGCAGCGCATAGGCGGCGGCGCCGCGCCCCATCACGGTCCGGTAGACATCGAATGCCACCGCCTTGTGCTCGATCTCCTCCAGCGCATGCCAACGCCACAGCGCCGCCAGACGCTTGTCGGCACCCGCCGTCAACCTCGGATCGGTCAGCACCAGCTGCGCCATGATCGCGGTGAAGTGTTCCTGCGCGATGGTCACCGACAGCTGCGCCGCGGCGGGCAGCCTTGTCTTGAGCAGATCGAGAAAGCGCGCGGCATGCGCCTCCAGTTCCTTCGCCGGCAACCCGGCCTGTGCCAGCAGCCGGTTGTAGTCCTCGTGCTCGCGACCATGCATCGCTTCCTGACCGATGAACGCGGTGACCGCAGTCTGCAGCGCGGGGTCGGCGATGCGGTCGCGGTAGTGGCGCACGCTGTGGATGAAATAGCGCTCGCCCTCCGGAAAGAAGATCGACATGGCGTTGATGAAATGGGTCACGTACGGACCCTGCGCATGCCAGTGGCCGAGATCGTGCGGCCTCAGTCTGAAGTGCAGATTGCGACGGATGGGAGTCATGCCGGCCCTCGGAAATTGGATGGATGCGGTTCCGGACGGGTCCTGCGGCCGGCCGGCACAGTAGGTTCGGACCGGGCCCGCAGTCGGTGCGGCAGGCCACAAAGCCTGGTTCGCGCATCGCGCTTCTCGCCTTTCGCGTCAGGCGATGTGCGCGCTGCCGCTGCAGGCTATGGTCGCCAGTGAACATACGCCGGTTTACGCGATCACTAAGCTCGTGGCATGAACACCGCCAGACCTTGTGCGATTCAACGGCCCTCGCTTTCCCTGCTCGGCTCCGAGCCGCTGCGCGCGGCATCGGAGTATCTGCAGCACCGCCTGCACCCCAGCGCAAGGGTTGCCAACGGCGACGGACACCCGGTGATGATCTTTCCGGGCTTCTGCACCAACGAGCGCTTCCTCGCGCCGCTGCACCAGCATTGCCGATCGCTTGGATACCACGTGCTCGACTGGGGCCGCGGCTATAACTTCGGGCCGCGCGGCGATCTCGGCGTCTGGGTGGCCGAGCTGGCCGAGCATGCCCGGCGCCTGCTGGCCGGACACCGCCAGCGCCCTACGCTGGTCGGCTACAGCCTCGGCGGATTCTATGCACGCGAGGTCGCGAAGCTGCTGCCGCACAAGGTCAGGCAGGTCATCACGATCGGCACGCCGTTCAACGCCGAGGCCGACTGTTCCCACGCCGGATGGCTGTTCCGGATTCTCAGCGGTGCCGCGCAGGAATTCGACCAGGCGCAGGTGATCAGGCTGCGCTCGCCGCCGCCGGTGCCGACCACCTCGATCTACAGCCGCGCCGACGGCATCGTCGCCTGGCAAACCTGCCTGCATGAGGGAACCGATGTCCTGTCACAGGACATCGAGATCGTCGGCAGTCATATGGGCATGCCCTGGAATCACGAAGTGTTTCGTGTGATCGAGGATCGCCTCGCGCCTCGACATGGCCGCTGGAAACCTTACGTGAGCGCACACGCGGATCCGACCGGCGCGTCGCGTGCAGTAAGGCGAAGCGCTGTACCCCCGAACATCGGGCACTGATGATCCTGCACGCAACTGCTTCATTGCCGCCTGCGGCCATGTATGCCGCCGCACAGATTGCGGTCGACCGATTTTTCATATTGCGCGCATGCTCCATGAATTCCTGACCGAGAACCGCACGGCGCTGATCGAACGGTGCCGGCACAAGGGCGCCGGCCGGTCCGCGCCCGCTGCACAGCCTGCACCGCCGCAGCAGGGCATTCCCCTGCTACTCGACCAGTTGGCGGAGATGCTCCGGACCCGATACACGTCGCATCCATCGAACGGCCTGGATGGCCCTCGCACCGCCGAGCAGCGCCGGGACATCAGCCGGAGTGCGGCGCTGCACGGACACGAGCTGCTGACGCGGGGGTTCACCGTCGACCAGGTGGTTCACAACTACGGCGATCTGTGTCAGGCGGTCACCGAGCTGGCCTTGGAGACGGCGGCGCCGATCGGCGTCGACGAGTTCAAGATTCTCAATCGCTGCCTCGACGATGCCATCGCCGGCGCCGTTACGGAGTTTTCGGCCCAGCGCGACGCCCTGATGACGGAAAAAGGCGTGGACGAGCTCAACCTGCGCCAGGGCTTTCTCGCGCATGAGCTGCGCAATCGGCTGCACACGGCCACGCTGGCCATCACCGCCATCAAGGCCGGCAATGTCGGTCTTCACGGCGCAACTGGCGCCATCCTCGAACAGAGCCTGATTGCCCTGGGCGAACTGATCGACCACTCCATCACCGACGTTCGGGCGACGATCACCCAGCCGCTGCTGCAACGGATTCCGCTGGCCGCGTTCATCGCCGATATCTGCGCCACGGCCGCACTCGATCCGCGGGTAGCCGAGCGCCGGTTCTCAGTCTCCGAGGTGGACCGGGGTTTGGCGGTGGACGTGGACCGGGCGCTGCTGTTCGCCGCAGTGTGGAATCTGCTGGAGAACGCCCTCAAGTTCACGCCGGCGCACGGCAAGGTATCCCTCGACGCCTACGCCACGGCGGATCGCATTCACATCGACGTCAGCGATCGCTGCGGCGGCCTGCCGCCGGGCGCCGAAGCCGGAATGTTCCGGCCGTTTCATCAAGGCGGCGCGGACCGGTCCGGACTCGG
>DASUOA010000198.1:0-8020 GCA_036276895.1 Arenimonas sp.
GCTTCTTGGATTTGCGCAGGTTGAAGAACAGCTTGCGCTGCGCCTTGGTGGTGGCGACCTTGACGATGCGCCAGTTGCGCAGGATGAACTCGTGCATCTCGGCGCACACCCAGTGCACGGCGAAGCTGACCAGGCGCACGCCCTGGTCGGGGTCGAAGCGCTTGACCGCCTTCATCAGGCCGATATTGCCTTCCTGGATCAGGTCGCCCATGCCCAGGCCATAGCCCTGGTAGCCGCGGGCGACGTGCACCACGAAACGCAGGTGCGACATCACCAGCGCCTTGGCGGCGTCGAGGTCTTCCTCGTCGCGCAGGCGGCGGGCCAGCGCCTGCTCTTCGTCGACGGTCAGCACCGGCACGCGGTTGACCGCGCTGATATAGGCGTCCAGCGAACCGAGCGCACTCGGGATCGGGAGGTTGTTGGCAACAAGGGCAGTGGACATCGTGTTCTCGCTCATGTAGGCCAGTTTAGCACTCCCGCTTGGAGCGCCGACCCTGCCAGAAGTTCCACACTGTTGCGCTGCCGCAACAATTGGGCGTCAGCAGCAGTTAAGGTCGAAATCGCGGCTTTCAAGGGGCGGCCAGCATCGACTCGACCGTGGTCCGCGGCGGAAGTGCCCAATCGATGCCCCGGTGGCCGCGGCCCTGCAGCCAACGGTTGGCCTTGCCGAAGTGGCCGCAGCCCAGGAAGCCGCGATGTGCCGACAGCGGCGAGGGGTGCGGCGCACGCAACACACAGTGCCGGCGTGGGTCGATGATGCGGCCCTTGGCCTGGGCGTAGCTGCCCCAGAGCAGGAACACCAAGCCCTCGCGCTCGCGGTCCAGGGCCTCGACCGCGGCATCGGTGAAACCCTCCCAGCCCTTGCCCTGATGGCTGCCGGCGCGGCCCTCCTCGACGGTGAGCACGGCATTGAGCAGCAGCACGCCCTGCCGCGCCCACGGCAGCAAACAGCCGTGATCGGGATGCTTTATGCCGAGATCCGCGTGGATCTCCTTGAAAATGTTCAGCAGCGACGGCGGCGTCGGCACCCCCGGCAGCACCGAGAAGCACAGGCCGTGGGCCTGGCCGGCGCCGTGATACGGGTCCTGGCCGAGGATCACCACCTGCACCTGCTCGAAGGGCGTGGCGTCGAAGGCGGCGAAGATCCGCGAACCGCTGGGGTAGATCCGCTTGCCGCGCGCCTTCTCATCGCGCAGGAAAGCCGACAGGGCGCGCATCTCCGGGCGCTGCAGATGCTCGCCGATGCGCGCCTTCCAGCCCGGCTCCAGGCGGACGTCCGCCGGTGCCGCGGCGACCGCCGGATTGCTCATTTGCCCAGCTTGGCCCGCAGCAGGCGGCCGACGCGCAGCTGGAACAGCAGCTTGGTGACCAGCAGGCGTTCCTCGATCGGCTTCTGCACCAGGTCATTGGCGCCGCAGCGCAGCAGGTCGCTCTGGTTGGCCGGGTTGGCATCGCCGGTCATCACCAGCACCGGCAGCAGACCCTTGGGATAGCCGAAGCGGCCGCGGATCGACTCGACCAGATCCTTGCCGGTGAGATCGCCCTTCAGATAGACGTCGGTCAGCACCACGTCGGGGCCGGGGATGCGGCCCTGCGCCTGCATGGTTTCCAGGTGCGCGATGGCGTCCTCGACGCCGGTGGCGTGGACCACGGTCAGGCCATGCTTTTCCAGCATGCGCCGGGTGGCGACGGCGACCACGCGGCTGTCCTCGACATACAGCACCTCGCCGCCGGGCTCGGACTCCGGCGCGACGTAGCCCTTGATGAAGGCGGCGAGCGCGGAAAAGCCCAGCGATTTGTCGAAGTAGTCGGTGACCTCGTCGCTGATCGAGCGGTTCTCCAGCCTGTCCTGCACGTCGCCGGAGACGACGATGATCGGGATGTAGGCCTGCGGGGTGTGCTCGCGGATGTACTTGGCCAGCTCCAGGCCGTCGATGTCGGACAGCCGCAGGGCGGTGGTGACCAGGTTGACCGCGCCGGCCTGCAAGGCCGCCTTGGCCTCCTCGCCGGTCTCGCAGCCGACGAACTCCATCTGCGGGATCTGCTGGCGCAGCACGCCCTCGATCATCTTGCGCACGACCTTAGACCCGTCCACCACCATGATGCGGGGCGTGGTCGTGTCGAAGCCGCGAAAGCCGGGGCTGCTCATCGGCGCTAACTCTCCGTGGGCCGGGTCTGGCGTAGATGATGCCCGGTTGCGAGCCACGCGCCCAGCCATCCGAGCGTCGCGGCGGCCAACAGGACGGCGGCGGCGCCGCGCCAGCCAGGCCCGGCCAGCGCGAAATCGACACCATAGCTGGCGATCAGCGCCGCCAGTGCCGGTTGCAGCGCCTGCGCGGCGGCGGCCAGCAGCCCCAGCGCCAACGCCCCGGCCGCGAGGCCATAGCTGGCGCCTAGGTAGAGGAAAGGCCGGCGCACGAAACCGTCGGTGGCGCCGAGGTGCTGCAAGACCGCGATCTCCTCGCCGCGGGCGCCGATGTCCAGGCGCACGGTATTGCCGACGACCAGCAGCACGCCGAGCCCCAGCAGCACCGCGACCACTTCCGACAACCGTTGCCCGAAGCCGATCCAGGCCTGCAGCCGCTGCCGCCACAGGGCGTCATGCTGGACGATCTCGGCCTCCGGCAATTGCTTGAGCTCATCCGCCAGCGCTACGCCATCGCCGGTCGGGCGCAGGATCAGCACCACCGGCAGCGGGTTCTCCTCCAGCACCTCGAGTGCGCCGGCGAGGTCGCTCATGGCGCGGAACTCGGCGAGCCCTTCCTCCGGCGTGCGCAGCTGCACCTCTTCGACATCGGCGCGTTGCCGCCACTGCGCTGCCAGCGCCTCGGCGCGGGCCACCTCGACCTCGGGCTTGAGGAACACACCGATGTCGCGCGAGGCGGCGATATTGCCGGCGAAGCGATCGATATTGGCCAGCGCCAACGCCAGACCCAACGGCAAGGCGATCGCCACCGCCATCACCCCGACGGTCAGGCCGGTCGCCACCGGGCGCTGGCGGAAACGCTGCAGTGCCGAGGCCAGCGAATACAAATGGTGCTCGCGCCAGGCGCGCAGGCGCGACAGCAGGCCGCCGGGCTTGACCCGCGCCGCTGCGGTCGGGCGCGCTTCGCTCTTGGCGTTCATGCGGCCAGGTCCTCGGGCGAGATGTCGTCGACCAGCTTGCCGTGGTCGAGCACCAGCACCCGGCGGCGCATGCGCTTGACCAGGGCGAGGTCGTGGCTGGCGACCAGTACGCTGGTGCCGAGTGCCGGCAGCGCCGAGAACAGCTGCATGATCTCGGCCGCGAGCTGCGGGTCGAGATTGCCAGTCGGCTCGTCGGCGACCAGCAGCGCCGGCTGCGCCACCACCGCGCGGGCGATGCCGACGCGTTGCTGCTCGCCGGTCGACAGCTGCGCCGGCAGGGCCTGCTCGCGGTTGGCCAGCCCGACCTTGTCGAGCATGACGCGCACCCGCTTGCCGATCTCGCTGCCGGGCAGGCCGGCGATCAGCAGGGGCAGTGCGACATTGTCGAACACCGAGCGCTCGGCCAGCAGGCGGTGATCCTGGAACACCACGCCGACCCGGCGTCGATGCAGCGGCAGGTGCCGGCCGCGCACCTTGGCGAGGTTGCGCTCCTGGAACAGCACGGTGCCGCGGCTGGGCCGCTCCGACAGGTGCATGAGTTTCAGCAGGGTCGACTTGCCGGCGCCAGAGTGGCCAGTGACGAACAGCATCTCGCCCTCATCGACGTCGAAGCTGACATCGTCCAGCGCGGTGCGACCGCCGGGATAGCGTTTGGTAACGGCATCGAAGCGCAGCAGGGTCATGCGATCAACCGGTTCATTTCGAAAATGGGCAACAAGATGGCGAGCACGATGAACAGCACCAGTGCGCCAACGCCGAGTATGACCGCCGGGCCCAAGGCTGACATCGCCAGCGAGGTGGCGGTGTCGAGTTCGCGTTCGAGCTGGTCGGCGGCCTCGTCGAGCATGGCATCGAGGCGGCCGGCGCGCTCGCCGCTGGCGATCAGACGCAACGCCACCGGTGGGAATCGACCGCTGCCGGCCAATGCCCGGGCCAGCGGCGCGCCTTCGCGCACGCGCACGGCAACGCTGCCGAGCTGTTGGCGCAATACGCGATTGCCAACGGTGTCGGCGGCGAGTTTCAGCGCATCGAGAAGCGGCACCGCCGCGGCGCCGAGCAGGGCCAGGGTGCGCGCGAAGCGCGCGGCGTCGAGCGCCAGCAGCAGGCGGCCGAGCAGAGGCAGGCGCAGCAGCTGCAAGTCGCGCCAGGCTTTCACCGTTTCACGCCGCAACAGCAGCCAAAGCGTGGCGATCGCCAGCGTCGACAGCGGCAACCACCACAGCAGGTAGGTCGACAACAGTTCGCTGATCGCCAGCAGCAGGCGCGTCGGCCACGGCAGAGCCTGGCCGCCACGCAGGAACACCTCGGTGACATCCGGCACCACGTACAGCATCAGGCCCGACACCACCAGCAGCGCCACCGCCAGCAACAGCACGGGATAGGCCAGCGCGGCGATCAGCCGTCGCCGCAGCGCGTCGCGCGATTCCAGATGCGCGGCCAAGCGCACCAGTACCCGCGCCAGCTGCCCACTCTGTTCGCCGGCGGCGACCGAGGCGCGATACAGCGCATCGAAGCTCGCCGGGAACTCGCCCAGTGCCAGCGCCAGCGAGCCGCCTTCCATCACCCGCGCGCGCAGTGCCAGTGCGACGCGGCGTTGCCGGCCTTCTGCGCCCTCGGCCAGCGCGGCCAGTGCTTCGTCGAGCGGCAGTCCGGCCTGCACCAGCGTGGCCAGTTGCCGGGTCAGCAGCAGTCGTGCGGTGGCGCCCAGCGGCTGCGACTCGCGCGCCTGGCCCGAGACTTCGGCCACGGCGAGCGGGGTCAGGCCGCGCTCGCGCAACTGCGCCCGCGCCGCGCGCGGGGTATCCGCTTGCAGCACGCCTTTCTCAGTGCGACCGCGGTCGTCGAGCGCCTGGAATTCGAAAGCCGGCATCGCGGCAGTGTAGTGGTCTAAGCGGCCAATCCGTAGCTGCGCAGCAGCGCGTCGGGCTGCGGCTCGCGACCGCGGAACGCGACGAAGCTCTCCAGCGCGGGCCGCGAGCCACCGACCGCGAGGATTTCGCGACGGAAGCGCTGTCCGGTGGCGTGGTCGAACACACCCGCTTCCTCGAACGCAGCGAAGGCATCGGCGCTCAAGACCTCGGCCCACAGGTAGCTGTAGTACCCGGCCGCGTAGCCGCCGCTGAAGATATGCGTGAACGCATGCGGAAAGCGCGCCCAGGCCGGCGGCGTAATCGCCGCGACCTGCTGTCGCACTTCGTCCAGCAGTTCGAGCGTGCGCGCACCGCGCGCCGGGTCGTACTCGAGATGCAGGCGGAAATCGAACAGCGCGACCTCGAGCTGGCGCACCAAGAACAGCCCGGCATGGAAATGCCTTGCCGCCAGCATCTTCTCGAACAACGCCTGCGGCAGTACCTCGCCGCTCTGGTAATGCCGAGCGAAGCCATCGAGCGCCTCGCGCTGCCAGCCGTAGTTCTCCATGAACTGGCTAGGCAGCTCGACCGCATCCCACTCGACGCCGCTGATGCCACCGACCGACGGCCAGTCGACCTCGGTCAGCAGGTGATGCAGGCCGTGGCCGAACTCGTGGAACAGGGTCAGCACATCGTCGTGCGTCAGCAGCGATGGCTGGTCCTCGACGGGAGGCGCAAAGTTGCAGGTGAGATAGGCCACCGGCTTGTGCGCGACACCGTCGTCGATCAGGCGCGCGCGGCAGACATCCATCCAGGCGCCGCCGCGCTTGCCGGCGCGCGCATAATGGTCAAGATAGACGCCAGCGCGCACGCTGCCATCGCGATCGACCACGTCGAAGAAATGCACATCGGGATGCCACGCCGGCACGCCGCTGCGCTCGACCAGACGCACGCCGAATACCCGCTCGGCGAGATCGAACAATCCGCGCATCACCTGCGGCAGCGGGAAGTAGGGCTTGAGGTCTTCCTCGGAAAAATCGAAGCGGCGCTGGCGCAGCTTTTCGCTGGCGAAAGCCACGTCCCAAGGCATCAGCTCGGCGATGCCGAGTTCGTCGCGGGCGAAGCGCTGCAGCTCGGCCAGCTCACGCTCGGCGACCGGCTTGGCCTTGGCGGCGAGTTCGCCGAGGAAGGCGAGTACGCGCTCAGGCGTGCCGGCCATCTTGTCGGCCAGCGACAGCTCGGCCTTATTGGCGAAACCGAGCAGCTGCGCCGTCTCATGGCGCAGCGCGAGAATCTCATCGATGCGTGCCGAGTTGTCCCAGCGGCCGGCATGCGGGCCCTGGTCGGAAGCGCGAGTCTGGTAGGCGCTCCACACCGTTTCGCGCATACCACGATGCTCGGCGAAGGTGAGGATAGCCTGCACCACCGGACCTTTCAGATTGGCAAGATGGCCCTCGCGATCTTTCTCGCGCGCGGCCTGCTGCAGTAGCTGCCGCGCCGAGTCCGGCAAGCCGGCCAACTCGTCATCGCTCACCTCGCGGGTCCAGGCATCGGTGGCGTCGAGCACCGCTTCTTCGAATTCTGTTTCCAGCTTCGACAGCCGGTTCTGCACCTCGCGAAAGCGCGAACGCTGCGGTTCTTCCAGTGCCACGCCGGACAGCCGGAAGCCGCGCAGGCTGTCCTCGACCAACGTCTGCCGGGCGCGATCGAGCTGCGCGAAATCCGGTGCGTCGCGCAATGCCTGCACGGCGAGGTATAGCTCGCGGTTCTGCCCAAGCTCGGTGCCGTGCTCGGTGAGTTTCTCCATCGCCTCGCTGTAGGCGGCGCGCAGCTCGGGCGAATCCTTGACGCCGTGCAGGTGCGACACCGGTGCGAAGGTCCGGCCGAGTTTCTCCTCGAGATGCTCGATCGGCGCCAGCAGGGTCTGGAAGCTGCGTGCCGCAGGATCGGCGACGAGGCGATCGACCTCGGCACGGAACTCCGCCAGCACTGCATCGATGGCGGGATTGACGTGCTCGGCACGGATCGCCGGGAAGTCCGGCAGCTCGCCTTGCGCGAGCAGGGGATTGGATTCGGTCATCGGGAACTCGCTATCGAAGCAGCAGGCGGAGCACGAAGTCGGCGAGCTTGCCGTAGGGCGCGTCGAACACTTTCATGCCATTGAGGCGCGATTGGTACAGCACCGGCATCGCCTTGGAGAAGGTCAGGAAGCCGGCATGGCCGTGGTAGTGGCCCATGCCGCTGGCGCCGACACCGCCGATCGGCAGCGCGTGCTGGCCGAACTGGATCAGCGTGTCGTTGACGCAGACACTGCCGGCGACCACGGTGTCGAGTGTCCGCTGCACGCGCGCGCGGTCGCGGTCGAACGGGTAGAAGGCCAGCGGCCGCTCGCGGCCGAGGATGTAGGCGATCGCCTGGTCGAAGTCGTCGTAGGTTTTGACCGGCAGCAGCGGGCCGAAGATTTCTTCCTGCATCACCTTGGCGCTATCCGGCGGATCGAGCAGCAGCGTCGGCGGAATCACTTCGACGCCGGCCGGCGGTGCGTCGTGGTCGGGCCGGTGCTGCAATACGGTGACGCCGCGCTCGTGCGCGTCGTCGAGGCAGGCGCGCAGGCGCTCGGCCTGGCGCGTGTTGATGATGGCGGTGTAGTCGGGGTTGCCGACCAGGGTCGGATAGCGCCGCCGCACCGACGCCATGAAGGCGCGCACGAAGGCATCGCGTTCGCTGCGCGGCAGCAGCACGTAGTCGGGCGCGACGCAGGTCTGGCCGGCGTTGAAGCACTTGCCGGCAGCGATGCGCTCGGCCGCGTGTTCAATGGGATAGCCCGGGGCGATCAGTGCCGGCGATTTGCCGCCGAGCTCCAGCGTCACCGGCGTCAGATTCGGCGCGGCAGCGGCCATCACCTGGCGACCGACCGCGGTCGAGCCGGTGAACAGCAGGTGGTCGAGAGGCAGGCGCGAGAACGCCGCGCCGACGGCGGCGTCGCCTGTCACCACCGCCACCCGGTCCGGCGGAAAGGCTTCAGCGACGATGGCGGCGATCTG
>DASUOA010000199.1:0-2052 GCA_036276895.1 Arenimonas sp.
GTCAGCTGGTGGCCGGTGTCGCGCACGAGATCAATACGCCGATCGGCATCGCGGTGACGGCGGCCTCGCATATGCGACAGACGCACGCCGGCTTCACGACCAAGGCGCAGGGCGGCAAGCTGTCGCGCAACGATCTCGAGCGCTGGAGCGAGACCATCGACGAGGCCGGGCGGTTGATCCTCGGCAGCCTGGAGCGGGCGCACACGTTGATCGGCAGCTTCAAACAGGTGGCGGTCGACCAGTCCAGCGAGAGCCGGCGCAGTTTCGAGCTGGACGCGTTTCTAGAAGAAGTGGGATTCGCACTGCAGCCGACCTACAAGCGTGCCGGGCATCACTTGCTGATCGACTGCCCGGAAGGCATCCATCTCGACACCTATCCGGGGGCCTTGTTCCAGGTACTGACCAACCTGATCGGCAATGCGGTGCTGCATGGCTTCGAGGACGGCAAGGTCGGCACCATGCAGCTCGAAGCCCGGGCCGAGGCCGCGACGCTGCATCTGCGCTTTAGCGACGACGGCCGCGGCATGTCGGCCGAGGTGGCGGCACGGGCCTTCGATCCGTTCTTCACCACCCGGCGCGGCAGTGGCGGCTCGGGGCTGGGCCTGCATCTGGTCTACAACCTGGTGACGCAGCTGCTGGCGGGAAGGATCGAGATGCGCAGCGCGCCGGGACAGGGCACGGTGTTCGATATTGATATCCCGCGGGTGGCGCCGTTCGGGTGACCGGAATTCCCTACACCCTCTCGGGCAGTCCTGCCCTTCGGGTGTTGGTCCATCCATGGACCTAAAAAAAACAGCGGCCGGGTGGCCGCTGAATCAACCCCATTGCAGGGTCAGAATTGGCAGCCTCCCGGGGAGAAAGAGCCGCCAAGCACTGGTTACTAACGCGGGACGCGGCCCGTACCGGACATCGACCCTGGCGACAAGCCTGTCCGTTTAGAGCGATTGCTTTACACTACCGCGCGCCAGTCGCCCCCTGCCTGCATGGCATTGAGACGATTGTCGTTATTAATCAAACATTTGCGGAAATCTATTCGAGCAGCGTCGCACGCGCCGACCGCGCACGCCGGCGCCTCCCGCCGCAGTTTCTCCCCTCTGCAGGAGTCGTTCCATGATCTTCGAAAGCATCTCCACCTCGGGCCACGAGGAAGTGGTGTACTGCCACAACAAGGACGCCGGTCTGAAGGCGATCATCGCCATCCACAACACCGTGCTCGGTCCGGCCCTCGGCGGTACCCGCATGTGGCCGTATGCCAGCGAGCAGGACGCGCTGAACGACGTGCTGCGCCTGTCGCGCGGCATGACCTACAAGGCGGCGGTGTCGGGCCTGAACCTCGGCGGCGGCAAGGCGGTGATCTGGGGCGACCCGAACAAGGACAAGTCGGAAGCGCTGTTCCGCGCCTTCGGCCGCTTCGTCAATTCGCTCAACGGTCGTTACATCACCGCTGAGGACGTCGGCATCGACGTCAACGACATGGAATACGTGCTGCGCGAGACCGAGTTCGTCACCGGCGTGCACCAGGTGCACGGTGGCTCGGGCGACCCGTCGCCGTTCACCGCCTACGGCACCCTGCAGGGCCTGATGGCGGCGCTGAACGTCAAGTTCGGCAACGAGGACGTCGGCAAGTACGCCTATGCGGTGCAAGGCGTCGGCCACGTCGGCATGGAGTTCGTGAAGCTGCTGCACGAGCGCGGCGCCAAGATCTTCGTCACCGATATCAACAAGGATGCGGTGCAGCGCGCCGTCGACGAGTTCGGTGCCGAGGCCGTGGGCCTGGACGAGATCTATGACGTCGACGCCGAGGTGTACTCGCCGACCGCGCTGGGCGGCACGCTCAACGTCAACACCATCGACCGCCTCAAGGCCAAGGTGATCTGCGGCGCCGCCAACAACCAGCTCGCCAACGAGGAAATCGGCGACGAGCTGCACCGTCGCGGCGTGCTGTACGCGCCCGACTACGCGGTCAACGCCGGCGGCCTGATGAACGTCTCGCTGGAAATCGACGGCTACAACCGCGAGCGCGCCATGCGCATGATGCGGACGATCTACTAC
>DASUOA010000200.1:0-22895 GCA_036276895.1 Arenimonas sp.
TCGCCTTCCCCGCGTTGCTGGCACGGCGCCTTCGCGGCCTGCCGACGGACAACGGCGACAAGGAGCGCGCGGCATGATGCGCCGTTGCCTGCCACTGCTGGCACTGATCGCCGCCCTGCTTCCGGAGATCGCGATGGCGGCCGCAGCGACCGCGCCGGCCCTGCCGGAGATCAGCCTCGGCCGCATTGGCGAGCAGACGGTCAGCGTGCCGTTGCAAATCCTGTTGCTGATGACCGTGCTGACGGTGCTGCCGGCGATCCTGCTCGGCATGACCGCATTCACCCGCATCATCATCGTGCTCGGCCTGCTGCGGCAGGCACTGGGTACCGGCCAGGCGCCGTCCAACCAGGTATTGCTGGCGCTGGCGTTGTTCCTCACCGCGCTGATCATGATGCCGATCGTCGATCGCGCCTGGATGGACGGCATCGCGCCCTACCTCAACGGGCAGATGGAGTTGTTCCCGGCGATCGAGGCGGCCGGAAAGCCGATCCGCGGCTTCATGCTGGCGCAAATCCGCGAAAACGACCTGATGACCTTCGCCGCACTGGCCGGCCACCAGGGTTACGCGACCCCCGATGACGTGCCGTTCACCGTGCTGGCACCGGCCTTCCTGACGTCGGAGGTCAAGACCGCGTTCGAGATCGGCTTCCTGCTGTTCATCCCGTTCGTGGTGATCGACCTGGTGGTGGCGAGCACGCTGATGTCGATGGGCATGATGATGATGTCGCCGATGCTCATCTCGGCGCCGTTCAAGATCCTGCTGTTCGTGCTGGTCGATGGCTGGGTGCTGGTGGTCGGTTCGCTGGCGGCGAGTTTCCACACATGAGCCCGGAAGCCGTCATGACCGAGCTGCGCCTCGCGCTCGAGGTGGTGCTGATGCTGGCCGGCCCGCTGCTGCTGTCGGTGCTGGTGGTCGGCGTGGTGGTCGGCGTGGTGCAGGCGGCGACCCAGGTCAACGAGGCGACCATCGCCTTCGTCGCCAAGGCGATGACGTTGGCGGTGGTGTTCGGTTTCGGCGGCGCGTGGTTCCTGACCAAGATCGTCGACTACACGACGCAGTTGATCCTGCGCATCCCCAACCTCGTGATGGGGTGAGGCGATGCTGCCCGATGTCGCCACCACGGCAGTGCATCAGGGCACGGTGCTGTTGGCGCATGCCGAAACCACGCTGTGGCTGATGCTGCGGATCGGCGCCATGCTGACAGTGGCGCCGCTGATCGGCACCCGCGCGACGCCGGCGCGCGTGCGCCTGATCCTCACCGGCATGCTGGCCCTGACCTTGGCGCCATTCCTTCCCGTCGCACCGGGCTTCACCGTGCCCGATGCGGCGCTGGTGCTGGCGGTGGCACGCGAGTTGGCGATCGGTGCCTCCATTGGCCTGATCCTGCGCCTGGCCTTCGAGGCCGGTGCCTGGGCCGGCGAAGCGGTGTCGTTCGGCATGGGCCTGGCGTTCGCGCAGATGGCCGATCCGCTGCGCGGCCAGAACAGCGGCGTGGTCGGGCAGTTCTTCTACATCTCGCTGGCGCTGCTGTTCTTTTCCATCGACGGCCACCTGGCCCTGGTCAACCTGGTCTACGACAGCTACCTCACGGTGCCACCGACCACGCCGATGCCGGATCCAGTCGCGGTGTTCTCCGCCTTGCCGAACTTCGTGCCGACCGTGCTGCACATCGCCTTCCGCATTGCCCTGCCGGTGATGCTGGCGTTGCTGGTGGTCAACCTCGCCTTCGGCCTGCTCGGTCGCGCGGCGCCCTCGTTCAATCCGATCCAGGTCGGCCTGCCGGCATCCCTGCTGGTCGGCCTGGTACTGCTCGGGATACTGGTCGGCGAAATGATGGAACCGGTACTGGAGCTGTTCAACGCCGCCTTCCGCCAAGCCGGCGGCATGTTCGGAGGCTGATGCCATGGCCGAGAACGAAAACGGTCAGGAGAAAACCGAACAGCCGACCGCGAAGCGGATGCAGGATGCCAAGGAGCAGGGGCAATCGCCGCGCTCCAAGGAACTGGCCACTTTCGCGATCTTCGGCATGGGCGTCGCGACGCTGTGGTTCATGGGCGAAAGTATCGGCCGTGGCACCGCCGACTGGATGCGCGCGGCGCTCGACTTCGGCCCAGCCTGGAATGGCGGTCGCGGGGCGCTGGGCATGCACGCGGTGCGCGCGCTCGTGGGCCTGCTGGAAATCATGGCTCCACTGATCGGGCTGTGCCTGCTGGCCTGCTTTATCGCTCCCGCGGTGACTGGCGGCCTGGGCTTCAGCGTCAAAGCCTTGACGCCGGACCTGTCCAAGCTCAGCCCTGCCAAAGGGCTGGCGCGGATGTACGGGCGCGAGGCGATCGCCGAGTTCGCCAAGTCGTTGCTGCGCATCATCCTGCTCAGCGCGCTGGCGGTGTTCGCGTTCTGGATCTCGCTGCCCTGGCTGATGGCACTGATGCAGCAGCCGTTGGGTGCCGCGGTCGCCGACGGCAGCTTCCTGGTGTTGCGGGCGCTGGCGATCCTGTGCATCGGCCTGCTGCTGCTGGCCGCGGTCGATGTGCCCTACCAGATGTGGAGCTACCGCAAGAACCTGATGATGACCCGCGAGGAGCTGCGCCAGGAGCTCAAGAATTCCGATGGCAGCCCCGAGGTCAAGGGCCGCATCAAGCGGATGATGCAGCAGCTGACCCAGGGCCGGATGCTGGAAAAGGTGCCGGCCGCCGATGCCGTGATCGTCAACCCGACCCACTACGCGGTGGCGATCAAGTACGACGCCGGCAAGATGCGCGCGCCGATCGTGGTCGCCAAGGGTGTCGACGAAGTGGCGCTGGCGATCCGCAAGGTGGCACAGGCGCACAAGGTGCCGATCATCAGCCTGCCGCCTCTGGCACGCACCTTGTATAGGAGAGTCCGTATCGGCAGCGAAATTCCGGTACCGCTATACGCCGCAATGGCCGAGGTCCTGGGCTACGTCTATCAGCTCAAGTCCCCCGGTCGCCGCGGCCCACCACCGGAACCGCCGCGTATCGACATCCCTGAAGAGGATTGACCCGTGGCGCAAGCCAGCCCGCTCCCCAGCCCGATGGAACTGATGCGCAACGGGCTCGGAGCGCCGGTAGTGGTGATGGCGCTGTTGGCGATGGTAGTGGTTCCGCTGCCGCCGATGATGCTGGACGTGCTGTTCACGCTGAACATTTCGCTGTCGCTGGTGATCCTGCTGGCGGTCATCTACGTCAAGCGGCCGCTGGAGTTCTCCTCCTTCCCCACCGTGCTGCTGATGGTCACCATGATGCGGTTGGCGCTGAACGTCGCCTCGACCCGCGTGGTGCTGCTCAATGGCCACACCGGCCCGGATGCCGCCGGCAAGGTGATCGAGGCCTTCGGTGCCTTCGTCATCGGCGGCAGCTACGCAGTCGGCCTGATCGTGTTCGCGATCCTGACCATCATCAACTTCATTGTCATCACCAAGGGCGCCGGGCGCATCTCGGAAGTGTCGGCGCGCTTCGTGCTCGATGCCTTGCCCGGCAAGCAGATGGCGATCGATGCCGATCTCAACGCCGGCCTGCTCACCCGCGAGGAAGCCAAGCTGCGCCGCGACGAAGTGCGCGAGGAATCCGACTTCTACGGCTCGATGGACGGCGCCAACAAGTTCATCCGCGGCGATGCCATCGCCGGCCTGCTGATCCTCGCCATCAACCTGATCGGCGGCCTGGTCATCGGCATCCTGCAGCACGATATGCCGATCGCCGACGCCGCACGCGTCTACGCCCTGCTGACCATCGGCGACGGCTTGGTGGCGCAGCTGCCGGCGATCCTTGCCTCCACCGGCGTCGCCATCCTGGTCTCGCGTGTCTCCAAATCACAGGACATGAGCGGCGCCATGGTCGGCCAGGTGTTCGGACAGCACCAGGCGCTCACCGTTGCCGCGGTGATGATCGGCGCCATTGGCCTGGTGCCGGGCATGCCCAACTTCGCCTTCCTCACGCTGGGTGCCGCGATGGGCCTGGGCGCCTGGTGGATGGCACGGCGGGCACGCAGCGAGCCGCAGGCCGAAGCCGCGACCATCGCCAGCGAAGGCAGTGAGGCACCGATGCCGGAGCTGAGCTGGGACGACCTCAATCCGGTCGATCCGCTGGGTCTGGAAGTCGGCTATCGACTGGTGCCGATGGTCGACCGCAGCAGCGGTGGCGAACTGATGGCGCGGATCAAGGGCGTGCGCAAGAAATTGACGCAGGATCTCGGCTTCCTGGTGCCGCCGGTGCACATCCGCGACAACCTGACCTTGGCGCCGACCGGGTATCGCATCCTGATCCACGGCGTTCCGATCGCCGCCGGCGACGTCCACCCCGATCGCGACATGGCGCTCAACCCCGGCCAGGCCCTGGGCAATATCGACGGCATTCCCGCCAAGGATCCGGCCTTCGGACTCGACGCGCTCTGGATCCAGCCCGGCCAGCGCCCGCAGGCCGAATCGCTCGGCTTCACCGTGGTCGATGCCGCCACGGTGGTCGCCACCCATGTCTCGCACGTGGTGCGCGAACACGCATCGGAACTGCTCGGCCATGAGGAAACGCAGCAATTGCTCGCCGCGTTGGGCAAGACCGCACCGAAGCTGGTCGAAGACCTGACGCCGAAAGCATTGCCGCTGTCGGTGGTGGTGCGGGTGCTGCAGAACCTGCTGCAGGATCGCGTGCCGATCCGCCAGCTGCGCCGCATCGTCGAGGCGATGCTGGAGAACGCCCCGCACACCCAGGACCCGGCCCTGCTCACCGACGCCGCGCGACGCGCGCTGGGTCGCTTCATCGTCCAGGAGATCAACGGCATGGCGCCGGAACTGCCGGTGTACACGCTCAATCCCGGTCTGGAACGGGTATTGCAAGACTCGGTCAACGGCAACGGCGCGGCTCTGGAGCCGGGCATGGCGGAACGCCTGCACCAGAGCCTTGCCGAGTGCTCCCGTCGACAGGAAGCGATGGGCGAACCCGCCGTATTGCTGGTGCCCGGGCCGGTGCGCAGCCTGATCGCCAAGCTCACGCGGCATAGCGTGCCGGGCCTGATGGTGTTGGCCTATCACGAAGTACCGGAAGACAAACGATTGAAGCTGGTCGGCGCCATCGGTTGAAAGCCGAGGCCACTTGAGGAAATGCAGCCATGAGAATCAAACGATTCGTCGCCCCCGACATGCGAAGCGCCCTGCAGATGGTGCGCGAGGAGCAGGGCCCGCAAGCGGTGATCCTGTCCAACCGGAAGATCGACGGCGGTGTCGAGCTGGTGTCCGCCGTCGACTACGACGAGGCGCTGGTGCAGCAGGCGATGCGCGCGATCACGCCGGCACCGTCGGCGCCCGCCACCAGCCTGCACGCAGTCGACGCGCCAGCGCCGGCCCGCCTCGAAGATGCGGCGGCAACGCCGAAGCCGGACTGGTCGAAGATGGTCTGGGAGGACCCCGGCCTGGACAAGATCCGCCGCGAGATTTCCGGCATGCGCGAGCTGATCGAGCGCGAGATGACGCGCTTCGCCGAGGAGCGCCTGCGCGGCGTGCCCTCACGCGCGCTGGCCTTCGACGAACTGATCGGCTACGGCGTCGAGCCGGTGCATGCGCGGCAGCTGGCACAGCACGTTCCAGCCGACGCCGACCCGGTGCGCGCGCGCAACATCGTGCTCGCCCTGCTTGCCAAGTCGCTGACGGTGATGAAGCCCGAGCCGATCGAGGAAGGTGGCGCCATCGCCCTGGTCGGCCCGACCGGCGCCGGCAAGACCACCACCATCGCCAAGCTTGCCGCCCGCTACGCCGACCGCCACAGCCCGCGCGACGTCGCCCTGGTCACCACCGACACCGCACGTATCGGCGCCCGCGAGCAGCTGGCCCAGTACGGCCGCATGCTCGGCATGCCGGTGATCGAGGCCACCCCGAATGTCGCCCTGTCCGAGCTGCTCGACCGCCTCTCCGACTACAAGCTGATCCTGATCGACACTGCCGGCATCGGCCAGCGCGACCGGGCGCTGGCCGCCCAGCTCAATTGGCTGCGCGCCGCCCAGCGCATCCGCAGCCTGCTGGTGCTGCCGGCCAACGAGAACGCCGCCGACCTCGAAGAGGTCGAACAGCGCTTTCGCATCGTCTCGCCAGTTGGCGTAATCTTGACCAAACTCGATGAAACCGGCCGCCTCGGCGGTGTATTGTCCTTGGCAGCACGCATGCAGTTGCCTTTGAGTTACGTGACCGACGGCCAACACGTGCCGGAGGACATACACCGGGTCGAAGCACACCGGCTGGTACTTCGACTGGGCGAACTCAGGACCGCTGCCGAGCGCAACCTTCGCGGAGAGGAGTCCAACCATGCAATCGCCTGAAGCCACGCAATCCGGCCAGGCCGATAGCCCGCGACAGGCGGGCGCACACCCGCCGCAGGTGATTGCCGTCACCAGCGGCAAGGGTGGCGTGGGCAAGACCAATGTCTCGGTCAACCTGTCGATGGCCCTGACCGACCTCGGCAAGCGCACCTTGTTGCTCGATGCCGACCTTGGCCTGGCCAACGTTGACGTGCTGCTCGGACTGTCGCCGCGCTACACGCTGTGGGACGTGATCGAGGGCCGCTGCAAGCTGCAGGACACGGTGATCGACGGACCACGCGGATTGAAAGTGGTGCCTGCGGCGTCTGGCAAGCGACAGATGGCCGAGCTCAGCGCCGCGCAGCACGTCGGCCTGGTCAATGCCTTCTCCGAGATCGACCAGCAACTCGACGTGATGGTGGTCGACACCGCCGCCGGCATCAGCGACAGCGTGCTGACCTTCACCGAGGCGGCACAGGAAATCATCGTCGTGGTCTGCAACGAGCCGGCCTCGATCACCGACGCCTACGCGCTGATCAAGGTGCTCTCGCGCGAGCGCGGCGTGCGCCGCGTGCACGTGCTGTCGAACATGACCCGCTCCATACCCGAAGGCCGCGAGCCCTACGACAAGCTGGCGCGGGTCAGCGAGCGCTTCCTCGATGTCACCCTGAATTTCCTTGGTGCCATTCCCCACGACGACTGGCTGCGCCGCGCCGTGCAACGGCAGCAGGCAGTGGTCGAAGCCTTTCCGGCGGCGCCCTCGGCGATGGCCTTCCAGCACATCGCGCGGCAGGTCGAGCAGTGGCGTACGCCCGACGGCCCGCGCGGCAATGTCGAGTTCTTCGTCGAACGCCTGGTGGCCGGAGGCGCCGCTGCATGAAGGCCGAAGCGATGTACGCCAGCGTCGAGCGCGAGGGCAGCAATGCCCGCGTGAACGAGCTCGTGCATCGCAACGCCGAGCTGGTGCGGCGCATCGCCCACCATCTCGCGGCGCGGCTGCCATCCAGCGTCGAAGTGGGCGACCTGATCCAGGCCGGCATGATCGGCCTGCTCGAAGCCGCCCGACATTACGACCCCGACCAGGGCGCCGCCTTCGAAACCTATGCCTCGATCCGCATCCGCGGCGCCATGATCGACGAGATCCGCCGCGGCGACTGGGTGCCACGCTCGGTGCACCGGCGCATGCGCGATGCCAGCACGGCGACCCGCGCCGTCGAGCAACGCCACGGCCGCGCCGCCAAACCCGATGAAGTGGCCGCCGAGCTGGGCCTAGCCATCGGCGACTATTACCACCTGCTAGAAGACGCCGCCCGAGGCCAGGTCTTCAGCCTCGACGCGCAGATCGAGGCCGAGGGCGAGAGCCGCGTCGCCGGCGCCGAGCCCTCGCCGCTGCGCGACCTCGAGAGCGGCGAGTTCCAGGTGGCACTGGCGCAGGCGGTGGACAATCTGCCGGAACGCGAGAAACTGGTGCTGTCGCTGTATTACGAGCAGGAACTGAACCTCCGCGAGATCGGCGCCGTCCTTGGCATCACCGAATCCCGCGTCTGCCAGATCCACGGCCAGGCCATGCTGCGCTTGCGTGCCCGCCTACAGGATTGGCGCGAACGTGACGATTACTGAGCATCTGGGCACCATCGGAGAACCCTCTTGGACAAGAACCTGCGCATATTGATCGTCGACGATTTCTCGACCATGCGACGCATCGTCAAGAACCTGCTCAACGACATCGGCTTCACCAACACCGCCGAGGCCGAAGACGGCAATGCCGCGCTGGCCCTGCTGCGCCAGGGCGGCTTCCAGTTCGTGGTGACCGACTGGAACATGCCAGGCATGACCGGCATCGAGTTGCTCAAGAACATCCGCGCCGATCCGCAGCTGTCCAAGCTGCCGGTGCTGATGGTGACAGCCGAGCAGAAGCGCGAGCAGATCATCGAGGCGGCGCAGGCGGGCGTGAACGGCTACATCATCAAGCCCTTCACAGCCGGCACGCTGCAGGAGAAGCTGGACAAGATCTTCGAACGGATGGCCCAGACCTCATGAGCGCAGACACCGATCACCGCTTCCCCGCCGGCCTGCAACACGCGATGGCCGCCCTCAACCGCGGCGACAAGGATGCATTGCTTCGCGAGATCGAGTCGATGACTGCCGACTCGCCGCGCGACGTGGTGCTGGCGCTGGTCCGCTTGGCGCGCGAGCTCAGCCTCGCGATGGGCGAGCTGCCGGTCAACGACCCGTCGATGGCCGAGCTGCCCGACGCCAGCGCGCGCTTGAACCATGTGGTCGAAGTCACCGAAAAGTCGACGCACAAGACGCTCGACCTGATCGACCAGTGCCGCCAGGTGGTCGACAGCCTGCCGATGTCGGAATTGTCGCTGGAGTCGCTGGAGTCCGTCAGCGACCTGCGCCGGCACCTCGCCGACATGGCCATGGAACAGGCCTACCAGGACCTGACAGGGCAGACCATCCGCCGTGTGGCACGGCTCGTGCAACGTGTCAGCGAGGCGCTGTCGCTGCTCGGGCTCGCCACCGAGCCCTACGACCCGTCCAAGGACGAAGCCGGCGGCCCGGTGGTGCCGGGCGTCGACCGCCACGGCGTGTCGCAATCGGATGCCGACGACCTGCTCAGCGAACTCGGCATCTGAACCCCGCAATCACGATGTGAGGAGGAGCCCGCGATGAATGGAGTAGATGACGACATCGCTGCCGACTTCCTCGTCGAGGCCCTGGAGATCGTCGAGCGGCTGGGTGACGAGCTGGTGCAGCTCGAACGCGCGCCCGAGGACAGCAATCTGCTCAATGCGGTGTTCCGCGGTTTCCACACCATCAAGGGCGGCGCCGGCTTCCTCAACCTGCCGCCGCTGGTCGAGGTCTGCCACGCGGTCGAGGAACCTTTCAACGAAGTGCGCAGCGGCCAGCGCGCGCTCGACGGTGAATTATTCGATGCCTCGCAGAACGCCGTCGATGCCATCGGCGGCATGCTGCGGCAGCTCTCCGCCGGGCAAGCCATGACGCCGGCCTCGCCCGCACTGATGACGCGGCTGCATGCCCTGCAGCTGGGTGCGGACGGCGCCCCGGCGGCAGCCCACCCTGCTCCCGCCGGCGCTCCGGCGCCCGCTGCAGCCGCGGCGCAGCCGGGGCCTGCAGCCGCAGCGCCGGCGCCCGGCGGCAAGGCCGCCAAGGCCGACGGCGGCGAGGTCACCGTCCGCGTCGATACCCGCCGTCTCGACGCCATCGTCAACCTGATTGGCGAGATGGTGCTGGTACGGAACCGGCTCAAGACACTGCGGCAAACCTTGCCCGACGAAGAGCTGGAGCGCGCGGTCGCCACGCTCGACCAGGTCACCACGCGGTTGCAGAACGCGGTGATGAAAACCCGTATGCAGCCGGTCGGCCGCGTGCTGTCTCGCTTCCCAAAGGTCGCCCGCGACGTCGCCCGCTCGGTGAAGAAAGAAGTCGAACTGGAACTGGTCGGCGTCGAGACCGAACTCGACCGCACCCTGGTCGATGCCCTCGCCGACCCGATGGTGCACTTGGTGCGCAACGCCATCGACCACGGCATCGAATCACCCGATGACCGCCAGAAAGCCGGCAAGCCGCGCGTCGGCCAGGTCCGCATTTCGGCGCAACAGGAAGGCGACCACATCGCCATCGAGATCCGCGACGACGGTGCCGGCATGGATCCCGAGAAACTTCGCGCCAAGGCGCGCGAGAAGGGCCTGATCGACGCCGACACCGCCGCGAGGCTGTCGCCGGAGGAAGCACTGCAGCTGGTGTTCCTGCCCGGCTTCTCGACCAAGACCGAAGTCAGCGAGATCTCCGGCCGCGGCGTCGGCATGGACGTGGTGCAGTCGCGGGTCAAGGAACTCTCCGGCCGCGTCACCATCCAGTCCGAGCGCGGTCGCGGCAGCCGCTTCCTGATCAAGGTGCCGCTGACGCTCGCCATCCTGCCGACGCTGATGGTGATGTGCGACGGCACGCCCTACGCGCTGCCGCTGGCGCGGGTGCTGGAAGTGTTCGACTTCAAGCCCGAGCGGGTGCGCTGGATCGACGGCCGCAAGGTGCTCGACCTGCGCCAGGAGGCGCTGCCGCTGATGTATCTCAACAATTGGCTGGGCGACATGGCCGCGCCGCCACCGGGCACCTGCGTGGTGCTGATGCAAGCCGGCGACGATCGCCTGGCACTCACCGTCGACCAGGTGCGCGGCCGCGAGGAAGTGGTGATCAAGCCGCTGCCGCGGCATCTGCGCGGCCTGCCCGGTTACGCCGGCGCCACTCTCACCGGCGACGGAAAACTGGCGTTGATCCTCGACGTCGACGGCTTGGCCGCGCAAGCGGCCGGCGTTTGAGTTCAGTTAACCCGTTGCCGGCCGATAGAGACCGACGATGGATATCCTCAGCATCATCGGCATCGTCCTCGCGATCCTCGCCATCGGCGGTGGCGCCATCGCCAAGGGCGCCGGCCTCGCCGCGCTTTGGAACATCGCCGCCTTCCTGATCGTGATCATGGGCACCATTGCGGCGATCCTGGTGCAGACGCCGATGGAGAGTTTCAAGAAAGCGATGCAGATCCTGCCGTGGATCTTCAAGCCACCGCACAGCGAACCCAAACTGATGGTCGAGCAGATCATCGAGTGGAGCAACATCGCCCGCAAGCAGGGCCTGCTCGGCCTCGAGAGTCAGGTCGAGGCGGCCTCCGACCCGTTCGTGAAGAAAGGCCTGCAGATGCTGGTCGACGGCCTGGAGCCCGAAGCGATCCGGCACATGCTGGAGATCGACCTCGGCACCCAGGAGCATGCCGAGACCGCCGGCGCCAAGTTCTTCGAGGGTGCCGGGATCTATGCGCCGACGCTGGGCATCATCGGCGCCGTGCTCGGCCTGATGGCCGTGATGCAGAACCTCAATGACCCGAGCAAGCTCGGCCCGGGCATCGCCGCGGCGTTCACCGCCACCATTTACGGCATCGGCGCCGCCAACCTGTTCCTGTTGCCGATCGCGTCCAAGCTCAAGACGGTGATCGGCGAGCGCGTGCGCTCACGCGAGCTGATCATCGAGGGCCTGATAGCGATTGCCCAGGGCGAGAACCCGCGCAACATCGAATCCAAGCTGGCCGGCTTCCTCTGAGGACGCGACGATGGCCCGCAAACACAAGCACGAAGACCACATCAACCACGAAGCCTGGGCCATCCCCTATGGCGACCTGGTCACCCTGCTGCTGGCGTTCTTCGTGGTGATGTACGCAATCTCCTCGCTCAACGAAGGCAAGTACCGGGTGCTGTCGGAATCGCTCAATGACGCCTTCGGTGGCCCCAAGCGATCGACCAGCCCAATCCAGGCCGGCACCCGGCCATTGGGCGACACGCCACCGCCGCCGATCCAGATCGTGCCGCTGGCCGGCCCGATCGCGCCGGTGCCCGGCCGCGAGTGGTCGCCGGAAAACACCCGCCTGCCGAGCGAGGCTGAACTCAAGCAAGGCCAGGAAAACCTCGAGGAGATCAGCGAGCGCATCATCGAATCGCTGGCCGACCTGATCGAGCGCGACCTGGTCGAGGTCAAGCGCTCGCCGCTGATGCTGCAGGTCGAGATCAAGACCGACGTGTTCTTCGCCAGCGGCTCGGCTACGCCCAACGCCGCCGCAGTCGACACCATGCGCCGACTGGCGGTGGCGTTGCAGCCCTACCCCAACCCGATCCGCATCGAAGGTCATACCGACAACGTGCCGATCAGCACCTTCCAGTTCCCCACCAATTGGGAGCTGTCGGCCGCCCGCGCCGCCAGCATGGTGCACGTGTTCATGGACTACGAGGTCGACCCCAAACGCCTCACCGTAGTCGGCTATGCCGAGCAGGTACCCAAACAGAGCAACGACGATGCCATCGGCCGCGCGGCCAACCGACGCGTGGTGCTGGTGATCCTGGCGCTGCCGGAATCGCTACAGTCCGAGCAGGATGCGGCCGTTGTTCCATTGCAGGACGTTCGCGAAGAGATCGAGGGACCGTGATGCAGATCTGGGCTGTCGCCAACCAGAAAGGCGGTGTCGGCAAGACCACCACGACGCTGGCGCTCGGCGCCCGTCTCGCGGCCGATGGCGCCCGCGTGCTGCTGATCGACCTCGACCCGCACGCCTCGCTGACACGCTGCTTTGGGCTGCCCACCGACCCGCCGCCCGTCGGCAGTGCGCAGCTGTTCGACGATCCGCCGCAGCCGCTGCGCGAGCTGGTCCATCACAGCGAATACGAACGCCTCGACCTGGTCCCCGGCCAGGCCGCACTGGCGGTGATGGAGAAGCGCAGCGCCACCCGCCCCGGCCTCGGCCTCGCGGTGAAGACCGCGCTGGCCAGCATGCAGGACGAGTACGACTACGCACTACTCGACTGCCCGCCGACGCTCGGCGTGCTGATGGTCAACGCGCTCGCGGCCGCCGATCGCCTGATCATCCCGACCCAGACCGATCCCCTGGCCCTGCACGGACTCGACGGCATGGTGCGCACCGCGGCGATGATCGAACGCTCGCGCGGCGGCCCGCTGCCGGTGTTCATCCTGCCGACGCTGCACGACCGGCGCACCCGCGCCGGTGCCGAAACCCTGACGCAGATGCAGGCGCACCATGGCAAGAAGGTGTGGGATGATGTGATTCCGCTCGACACCCGGCTGCGCGACGCCGCCCTGGTGCTTTCGGCACCTCCGGTCGACCGCGGCGGCAAGGGCCTCGCTGCCTACGCGAGTGCCCTGCAATGGTTGTTGCAGCACGAACGACAGCAGGTGGCGGCATGACCCACGAACTGCTCGACGACTACATGGCCGACATGCTCGCGGCACCCGCCGCGGATGCCGCCAAGCCGGCGCCGTCGACGCCGGCATTGAGCCTGGTCAGCGGTGCTGAGGCGACCGCCGAAGCCGCGGCCGAAGCCGCCGCACAGACCGGCGCCGAAGCCGCCAGCGCCGCCGGTGGCGAAGCCGAACCCACTGCCCTGGGCGATGCTCCCGCCGACCAACCCGCGGCCGCACCGCCCGCCACGAGCATCGATCTGGTCGCCGACCTGATGGCCGAGTTCGATGCCGAAGTCGCGCGTGCTGCGGCACCCGCGATCGTTCCCGCCGCTCCCGCCACGCCACCTGCCAGCCCCACCTTTGATCTGGCCTCGGAACTGCTCGCCGAGTTCGATGCCGAGGTCGGCGGCGCCGCCACACCCGCCGCTCCGGCCGCTGCGGCAGCACCTGCCGCCGGTGGCGATCTGGTCGCCGACCTGCTCGCCGAATTCGATGCCGAAGTCGGATTGGCGCCTTCGCCGCCACCAGCCGCCCCTGCGCCCGCACCGGCGGCCTCGCCACCGCCCCCCGCCGTGCCGGTTTCAGCCGCTGCAGAACGCGCCGAGCGTGACGAACAACGCCGTGAACCCGGTCGCCGCCGTCGCGCCGAGGATGTCATCAAGCGCTGGCTGCGCTTCACCCTCGCCGACCAGTCCTATGCCGTCGAAGTATTGAAGGTGCAGGAAGTGATGCGCGTGCCCGACGTGCTGCCGCTGCGCGGCGCCGATCCTTCGGTGCTCGGCGTGATGAACCTGCGCGGGCAGATCGTGCCGGTGGTCGACATGGGCCAGCGACTGCTGGCACCGGCCGTCGATGTCACGCCGCTGTCACGCGTGATCGTGCTTGAGCAGGACGGCGAAGCCATGGGCATCCTGGTGTCGACGGTAGCCGAGGTGATGGCGATTTCCGAGGCCAGCATCGAGCATCCGAGCAGCCTGCAATGCGGTTCGGCCTGCGAATCGCTGACCGGCGTCTGCCGCCAGAACGGCCACCTGACCATCCTGCTCGATGCCGGCAAGCTGCTCGCGTGACGCCGCGCCCGGCGCGGCATCCGTCGTCACCCATTCCTCATCGCCGGGGCTTACCGATTGCTGTCGAGATAGCGTACGCTCATGCCTATGGCCGGCTTGGCCGCCGCGAATCGTGGCATGACAAGAGCCGGCAATCAGAGGAGGCCCGATGAGCGCAGTCGCAATTGGTCCTGATCTTGGCATCGAAGCCGCTGCCGATCTCAAGGCGCTGCTCTTGCCCCATCTTGAAAGCAAGCGTAGCGTCAGCATCGACGCCAGTGCGGTCGAGCGCGTGCACAGCGCCAGCCTGCAACTGCTGTTCGCCTTCGCGCGCGACCGCAGTCAGGCCGGGCACAAGACGAGCATCGATGGCGCCACCAAACCCCTGTTAGACGCCGCACGGCTGCTCGGCATGAGTGCAGCCCTTGGACTGGACGAGGAAACCCCCGCATGAGCGCCCGAATCCTTGCCGTGGACGACTCCACCTCGATGCGACAGATGGTCGCCTTCGCCCTGCGTAGCGCCGGCTACGACGTCACCGAAGCCGAAGACGGCCTGGTGGCGTTGGAGAAAGCGAAGAACGACAAGTTCAACGCCGTCGTCGCCGACGTCAACATGCCGAACATGGACGGCATCTCGCTGATCCGCGAACTGCGCAAGCTGCCCGACTACCGCTTCACGCCGCTGCTGATGCTGACCACCGAGGCCGGCCTCGACAAGAAGCAGGAAGGCAAGGCGGCGGGCGCCACCGGCTGGCTGGTCAAGCCCTTCAACCCGGAGCAACTGATAGCGACGCTGCAAAAAGTTCTCGGCTGAGGCCCGTCATGGACATCACCCGCTTCCACGCCACGTTTTTCGAAGAAAGCCGTGAAGGTCTGGACGCGATGGAGTCCGGACTGCTCGCACTGGAATCCGGCAACGCCAATTCCGAAACCATCAACACCATCTTCCGCGCCGCGCACTCGATCAAGGGTGGTGCCGGCACCTTCGGTTTCACCGCCGTGGCGAACTTCACCCACGTGCTGGAAACCCTGCTCGACGAAATGCGCGGCGGCCGCCGCGAAGTCACCGCGGATGCGGTCGCGGTCCTGATCGAAAGCGTCGATGTGCTGCGCATGCTGCTCGAATCAGCAGAAGGCGGCAGCCCGGTCGATGCCGACATGCTCTCGCGCGGCGAGGCCAGTCTCAACGCGATGATGGGCGGCGACAAGGCCGCACCCGTTGCCAAGGCGGCACCGGCGAAGAAGGCCGCGCCCAAGCAGCAGGGCTGGCAGATCGGCTTCAAACCGATGCCGTCGATGTACATGACCGGCAACGACCCGCTGCGCATCCTGCGCGAGCTCGAGCGTCTCGGCACGCTCACCGCCGAATTCGATGGCAGCCGCGTCCCCTCCTTCAGCGACCTCGATCCGTTCGAAACCCATCTCGCCTGGAACCTCACGCTCGCCGGTGGCGCCGCCCGCGATGCGGTCGACGGTGCGTTCTCCTGGGTCGAGGACGAGTGCGAGCTGGACATCAAGGCTGTCGCCGGCGCCGCCGAACCGGAGCCGGAACCCGAGCCGGAACCGGTGGCCAGCCCGGCACCGACGCCCGCCGCCGACGCGACACCGGCAGCAGCAGCCGCAATCCCGCAACGTCGCGTCGGCGACGCCCCGGTTGCGGCGGCGGAAGCCGCGGAAGCCTCGATCCGCGTCGGCATCGGCAAGGTCGATGCCCTGATCAACCTGGTCGGCGAACTGGTGATCACCCAGTCGATGCTCAAGCAGACCTCGAGCGACCTCGACCCGGCGCACTACGAAGCCCTGCTCAATGGCCTGACCCTGCTCGAGCGCAACACCCGCGACCTGCAGGAAGCAGTGATGTCGGTACGCATGCTGCCGATGGAGTCGGTGTTCAGCCGCTTCCCGCGCGTGGTCCGCGACGTCGCGAGCAAGATCGGCAAGCAGGTGCGGCTCAAGACCGTCGGCGAATCGACCGAGCTCGACAAAGGCATGATCGAGAAGATCGTCGACCCGCTGACCCATCTGGTGCGCAACGCCGTCGACCACGGGCTGGAAACGCCCGACGAGCGCAAGGCCGCCGGCAAGGATCCGACCGGCACCGTCGGCCTGATTGCCGCGCACCAGGGCGGCCAGATCGTCATTGAAGTCACCGACGACGGCCGTGGCCTCAACCGCGACCGCATCGTCCGCAAGGCCATCGAACACGGCATCCCCGGCGTACACGAGAGCATGCCCGACCACGAGGTCTGGCAACTGATCTTCCATCCCGGCCTGTCCACCGCCGAGAAGATCACCGACCTGTCCGGTCGCGGTGTCGGCATGGATGTGGTCAAGAAGAACATCGTCAGTCTCGGCGGCAGCGTCGACATCGCTTCGGCCGCTGGGCGCGGCAGTACCGTCACCATCCGCTTGCCACTGACCTTGGCGATCCTCGACGGCATGTCGGTGGCGGTTGGCGAGGAGACCTTCATCCTGCCGCTGGCCTCGGTGCTGGAATCGTTGCAGCCCAAAGGCGAGGACATCCGCACTCTGTCTGGAACCAATCGCATGGTGCGCGTGCGCGGCGACTACGTGCCGATGCTGGCGCTGCACCAGGTGTTCGGCGTCGACGGCGCCACCGACGATCCGCATGAAGGCATCCTGGTGCTGATCGAAAACGACGGCCGAAAGCTGGCACTGCTGGTCGACGAACTGGTCGGGCAGCAGCAGGTGGTGATCAAGAATCTGGAATCGAACTACCGGCGCGTGCAGGGCATTTCCGGCGCCACCATCCTCGGCGATGGCCGGGTGGCGTTGATCGTCGATGTCGGTGGCTTGTCGCGCGGGTTGTCGGCAGCTGCCTAGGTACGTGACCGGCTCCGGCCACGGGAGGGCGCGAGGAGCACATGAAGATCACCAGCATTTCGACCAAGCTGTTGCTGACCGCCGCCGTCGTGGCGCTGGTCTGTTTCGGCGCCACCGCGCTGGTCATTTCCAGCAGCATCTCCGGCCTGCTCGAGCAGCAGGGGCGCGAGAGCCTGCAGGTGCGCGCACTGCAGGAGGCCGAGAAGCTCGCAGCCAGCCTCAACCGTTCGATGGAAGCAACCCGCATCCAGGCCTTGGCGCTGGAAGGCATGATCGAAGCGGGCCAGCCCAGCCGCGAAGCCGCCAATGCCATGCTGGCGCGCGGACTCGCCTCGCATCCGGAGTGGATCACCAACTGGGTGATGTTCGAACCCGACGGCTTTGACGCCCGCGACGCCGAGTACGTCGATACGCCCAATCACGACGCTTCGGGCATCTACTTCCCGACCTGGGTGCGCGGCGACGACGGCGGCGTGGCCGCGGAAATCGCCATGTCCTACGAGGAATCGGTCGGCGAAGACTACTACGCGCTGCCCAAGGAGTTGCAGCGCCAGGTGGTGCTGGAGCCCTACGTCTATCCGATCGGCGGCGTCGACGTGTTGATGACCAGCCTGATCACGCCGGTGATGATCGATGGCCAGTTCCGCGGCGCCACCGGCGTCGACATCGGACTCGACGAAATCAAGAACACGGTGCTGGCCATCCGCCCCTTCGAAGGCAGCCAGGGCCGGCTGCTGTCGGCGCAAGGCAACCTGCTGGCCGACAGCGACCCGGCGCAGCTGGGCAAGCCGCTGGCGCGCGACAACCTGCAGGAAATCCTCGCCGCCGTTGGTGCCGGCAAGAATTTCCTGCATAGCCTGTCGCTGCACGACCAAACGCAGATCGAGATCTTCGTGCCAATCAGCGTCGGCGCCGCCGAAGAGCGGATGGCGCTGGCCTTGTCAGTACCCGAGTCGGTGCTGACCGCCGCGGCCCGCGAGCAGGCGCGCAACATCGTGCTGATCGGCCTGTTGGCAGCGGCGATCCTGTGCCTGGCGCTGTACTTCGGCCTGCGCATCGTCGTCACCCGCCCGCTGGGCCGCGCCATGGCAGTGGCCAATGGCATCGCCCAGGGACGGCTCGACCAGCGCATCGACAACGACTCCGAAGACGAAGCCGGACGCCTGCTCGAAAGCATGCGGCAGATGCAGTCCCAGCTGAAGGCCGTGCTGGACGGACAGATGGCGATGGCGCGCGAGCACGATGCCGGCAACATCAGCTACCGCGTCGACAGCAGCGCTTTCCCCGGCGATTTCGGGCGCATGGTCGAAGGCACCAACCAGCTGGTCGGCGACCACATCGCGGTCAACCTGCGGGTGATCGAGATTCTCTCGCACTATGCCGACGGCGACCTCACCCTGGACATGGAAGCGCTGCCCGGCGAGAAGGCGCGCATCACCGAAACCGTGGCGCGCGCCAAGGCCAACCTGCAGCGCATCAACCAGCAGATCCAGCATCTGGTCGATGCCGCCGCGGCCGGCGACTACAGCGCACGCGGTGAAGCCGACAGCTTCCACCACGACTTCCGGCGCATGGTCGAGGGACTCAATTCGGTGATGGCCACCGGCGATGCCAGCCTGGCCGAAGTCTCACGCGTGCTGAACGCGCTGGCCGATGGCGACCTCACACAGCAGATGCAAGGCGATGCCCGCGGCGTGTTTGCACGCATCCGCGACGACGTCGAACGCACCAACCAGCGGCTGTCGGAGATCGTCGGCGGCATCAAGCACGCGGCCGACGCCATCAACACCGCCGCGCGCGAAATCGCCTCGGGCAACCAGGACCTGTCCTCGCGCACCGAAGAGCAGGCCGCCTCGCTGGAGGAAACCGCCTCTTCGATGGAAGAGCTGACCTCGACGGTGAAGCAGAACGCCGAAAACGCGCGCCAAGCCAACCAGCTCGCGGTCGGCGCCTCGGAAGTCGCGGTCAAGGGCGGTGAGGTGGTGTCGCAGGTGGTCACCACCATGGACGACATCAACGCCTCGTCGAGCAAGATCGTCGACATCATCACGGTAATCGACGGCATCGCCTTCCAGACCAACATCCTGGCGCTGAACGCCGCCGTCGAAGCGGCGCGTGCCGGCGAGCAGGGCCGCGGCTTCGCCGTGGTGGCCTCCGAAGTACGCGCACTGGCGCAGCGCTCGGCCTCGGCGGCGAAGGAAATCAAGGCCTTGATCGACGATTCGGTCGGCCGCATCAGCGAAGGCTCGCAGCTGGTCGATCAGGCCGGGCAAACCATGGGCGAGATCGTCACCTCGGTCAAGCGCGTCACCGACATCATGGCCGAGATCACCGCTGCCTCGATGGAGCAGAGTTCCGGTATCGAACAGGTCAACCAGACCGTGACCCAGATGGACGAGGTCACCCAGCAGAACGCCGCACTGGTCGAAGAGGCCACCGCCGCCGCGCGCTCGATGGAGGAACAGGCCGAGCAACTGGCCGAAGCCGTCGCCGCCTTCCGCCTGCGACAGGATGCGGAGGCTGTCGCCGTAGCCAGTGGCGCAGCACCGAAGCCACGCGCGGCCGCCGAATCCGCTGCTGCAGGCGTGCGCAGTGCTCCGAAGCCGATGCCATCCCGACCCGCCGCCAAGGCCAGCGTGAAGGCACCCGCGATCGCCGATGCCGCGGCGGTCGGCAACGACCAGCATTGGCAGGAATTCTGACCCCCTCTTGCGAGAAGCGACCATGAACCAAGCCGCTGCAGCCGTCAGCAACGAGAGCGCCGAGTTCCTCACCTTCACCCTGGGTGACGAGGAGTATGGCGTCGACATCCTGAAGGTGCAGGAGATCCGCGGCTACGACACCGTCACCCGGATCCCCGATACGCCGGCCTTCATCAAAGGCGTGATCAACCTGCGCGGCATCATCGTGCCGGTGGTCGACATGCGCCTGAAGTTCAAGCTCGGCAAGGCCGAGTACAACGAGTTCACGGTGATGATCATCCTCAACGTCGGCAAGCGCGTGGTCGGCATCGTCGTCGACGGCGTCTCCGACGTGCTGGCGCTGGCACCCGAGCAGATCCGCCCCGCCCCCGATTTCAACCGCGGCCTCGACCCGAGCTTCCTGACCGGCATCGGTGCGGTCGACGATCGCATGCTGATCCTGGTCGATATCGAGAAGCTGGTGCTGAGCCCGGAACTGGGCCTGGTCGCCAGCAACGAGGACTGATTCCCGCCTTCGCCGTTCCCCCGACGACGACCGCAGAGAGAACGCAACACCGCCCCACCGCCCCCACTCGCCAGCGCCGGAGCCCGCGCCATGCGCAATGTCAGCATCTCCAGCAAGGTCATGGCCGCTGCGGCGGCCATCGCGACGATTGCGTTCGCGCTGACCGCTGCGCTGATCTACTGGCAATCCTCGCGCCTGCTCGAAGCCGAAGCCGGCAAGCTGCTGGAACAGGCGGCACGCAACGAGGCCGCGCAACTCGCCAAGCCGCTCGACCAGGCGATCGCCAGCACCCGTGCGCTGGCGCTGGCGATGGAGGGGCTGGTCGAAGCCAGGCAGACCCAACGCGCCACCCTCGACGCGATGATGAGTCGCGCCATCGCCGCGAATCCGGAATGGGTCGGTCTATCGAACATGTGGGAGCCCGATGCCTTCGATGGCCGCGATGCCGAGTTCGTCGGCACCGAACACCACGACCACAGCGGACGCATCATTTCCTACTGGACCCCGGGCGACGACGGCGGTGCCAACTTCGAGTTGCTGGCCGGCTACGACGACGACACCCAGAACAGCTGGTACACCGAGCCGCGCGAAAAACGCCAGCAAGTGGTGATGGAGCCCTACACCTATCCGGTGGACGGCGTCGACGTGCTCATGACCACGCTGAGCACGCCGATCCTGCGCAACGGCCAGTTCCTCGGCATGGTCGGCATCGACATCGGGCTCGACCGTCTGCAGCTCGCTACCGGCGCCATCTCGGTGATGGATGGCAGTTACGCGCGGCTGATCTCGCACGCTGGCACCGTGCTTGCCGATGCGCATGCCGACCGGGTCGGCAAGCCGGTCGAGCCGGCGCAATGGACGGCGATGCAGGAGGCCTTTGCCGCCAATGCCGCCTGGCACGGTGAGACGGTCGACCCGGGCAATGGCGCCGCTCTCCTTGAGGTCGCGGTGCCGATCACCATCGGCAGCGCGAGCGAGCGCTTCGTGCTGGCGATCGCGGCGCCGCAATCGGCGGTGATGGCCAGTGCGCGCAGCCTCGGCGGACAGATCGCGATCATCGGCCTGCTCGGCGCCGCGCTGATCTCGGCGGTGCTGTTCCTTTACCTGCGTCGTCTGGTCCTGCGACCGCTGGCACAGGCGGTAGCCGCCGCCGACGACATGGCCGCCGGTAACATCGAGCGTGCCCTGCCGCGCCACGGCGACGACGAGATGGGCCGTCTGATCAAGGCCTTCGGTGCCGTGCGCGAGCGGCTGTCATCGATTGCCGCGGCCCAGGTCGAACTGCGCGAAGCGCACGATGCCGGGCGCACCGATCAGCGCATCGACAGCGGCGACTACCAAGGCATCTACGCGGCCATGGCCGACGGCGTCAACGCGCTCGCCCGCTCACACATCGAGGTCAACGAGCGCATCGTAGCGGTGATCAGCCGCTATGCCGAGGGTGACTTCGGCATCGAGATGGATCGCCTGCCCGGCGACCGCGCCCGCATCAGTGCGGCGATGGACGCGGTGCGCGACAATCTGGTCGCGATCAAGGATGAGATCCTGCGCCTCGGCGAGGCGGCCGCGCACGGCGACTTCAGCCAGCGCGGCGATGCGGCGCGCTTCGACCATACCTTCCGGCAGATGGTCGAGGGCCTGAACCGCCTGATGCAGACCGCCGAACACGGTTTGAACGATGTCGCGCGCGTACTCACCGCGCTGTCCAAGGGTGACCTCACCCAGCGCATCGAAGCCGACTACGAAGGCCTGTTCGGCCAGCTCAAGGACACCGCCAACCACACTGTCAGCAGCCTGACCGATCTGGTCGGCCGCATCCAGAACAGCACCGGCGCGATCAACACCGCCTCGCGCGAGATCGCCGCCGGCAATGCCGACCTCTCGGCGCGCACCGAGGAGCAGGCTGCCTCGCTGGAGGAGACCGCTTCGTCGATGGAAGAGCTGACTTCGACCGTCAAGCAGAACGCCGAGAACGCACGCCAGGCCAATCAGCTCGCGGTCGGTGCTTCCGAGGTGGCGGTCAAGGGAGGCCAGGTGGTGTCGGAAGTGGTCACCACCATGGACAGCATCAACGCCTCGTCGCAGAAGATCGTCGACATCATCGCGGTGATCGACGGAATCGCCTTCCAGACCAATATCCTGGCGCTCAACGCCGCGGTCGAAGCAGCGCGCGCCGGCGAGCAGGGCCGCGGCTTCGCCGTGGTGGCATCGGAAGTTCGGGCACTGGCGCAGCGCTCGGCGTCGGCGGCGAAGGAGATCAAGGCACTGATCGACGATTCGGTCGGCCGCATCGCCGACGGCGCGCAGCTGGTCGACCAGGCCGGCACGACCATGAGCGAGATCGTCACCTCGGTCAAACGCGTTACCGACATCATGGCCGAGATCACCGCAGCGTCCCTGGAGCAGAGCTCCGGCATCGAGCAGGTCAACACCACCATCTCCCAAATGGACGAGGTCACCCAACAGAACGCCGCCCTGGTCGAAGAAGCCACCGCCGCCGCTCGCTCGCTGGAAGAGCAGGCCGGGCAGCTCGCCGAAGCAGTGTCGGCGTTCCGTCTGAGTGGTGCCGAGGCACCGGCCACGCAACCCATCAGCGACGCCGGGAAGGCAGCCGCACCGCGCGCCAGATCACCCGCGCCGACACTTGCGATGGCCGCGCCCGCCCCCGCAACAGCACCGGCGCGCAGCGAACGTCGAGCCAAATCGACCACTGGCGCCGAT
>DASUOA010000201.1:0-6384 GCA_036276895.1 Arenimonas sp.
TGCCTCCGCGGAACTGGCCCAGCGCCTGTTCGACGCCGGCAACATCAGCGAGCTGCAACTCAAGCAGGAGCAGGCTGCGGCCAGCACCGCCCGCATCGATGCCGCGCATGCCCGCGCCGAATCACTGTCGACGCGACTCGCCCTCAATACGCTGCTCGGCCTGAGCGGCCCCGAAGCGCAATGGCGCAGCGGCGACCGTCTGCCGCTGCCGGTGCCGAAGGAGGACGACCCCGAAGCGTTGCTGCAGCTTGCCCGCGAGCACAACCTCGAGCTGCAGGCCGCCCGTCGCCAGCTCGACATCGCGACCGACGCCTTGGGGTTGGCCCGCGGGTTGCGCTGGCTGGGCTGCGCCGAACTTGAGTTCGAACGCGAGCGCGAAACCGGTGGTGAAGGCAAGCGCGGCCCGGGGCTGGCGCTGGAACTGCCGATCTTCCACCAGCAGCAGGCGCGCATGGGTCGCGCCCGCGGCGAAGTCGACGCCGCCCGCGCGGCGCTGGCCCAGGCCGACCTCGCCATCGAGCACGGCGTCCGGCTCGGCAGCCAGCGTGTGCAGGAGTTGGCCAAAGTCGTCGCCACTTACCGCGATGCGCTGGTTCCGCAGCGCGAAACGATCGTCCAGCGCAGCCAGCAGGAATACAACTTCATGCTGATCGGCGCCTTCGAGCTGATCAGCGCCAAGCTCGAGGAATACGACGCCTACCAGGGCTATCTCGAAGCGGTGCGCGACTACTGGCTGGCCCGCGTCGATCTGATGCGCGCAGTGGGCCGCACGTTGCCCAGCGACGCCACGATCCGCGAGCGCACGCCGGATCTGCAGGACATCCTGTCGCCGCCGGACGACGGCGGCACCGACCATTCCATGCACGGAGGCCACTGATGAGCCTGACCCGCCGCAATCTGCTGCTCGGCGCCGGCGCCGGCCTCGTCGGCAGCGCCGCCGCCGGCCTTGCCTCGGCACAGGTCCCACCTGCCGCGAGAGCACCCGCTGCCGGCAGCCGGGCCACCGGCGCCATTGGCAAGGTGCGCACGCTCAACGGCTGGACCCTGCCGCACCGGATGAACAAGGGCGTCACGGAATTCCATCTGGTCGCCGAGGAGTTCGAGCACGAGTTCGCACCCGGCTCGAAGTCGGTGTGCTGGGGCTACAACGGCGGCACGCCCGGCCCGACCATCGAGGCGACCGAGGGCGACCGCGTGCGTATCTTCGTCACCAATCGGCTACCGGAAGTCACCACCATCCACTGGCATGGCCTGATCCTGCCCAGCGGCATGGACGGCGTCGGCGGCCTGACGCAACCGAAGATCGGCCCCGGCGAAACCTACGTCTACGAGTTCGACCTGGTGCAGCACGGCACCCACATGTACCACCCGCATGCCGACGAGATGGTGCAGTTAGCGATGGGCATGATGGGCCTGTTCATCATCCATCCGAAGGACGGCGACCCGGTCCCGGTGCAGCGCGACTACGCCTTCATCCTGCACAACTTCGCCCTGCATCCAGGCACTTCGCGGCCGGACCCGTCGATCATGCAGGAGTTCGACCTGTGGACCTTCAACAGCAAGGTCTTCCCGGCCATCGAGCACCTGGTGGCGCGAACCGGCGAGCGCGTGCGCATCCGCATTGGCAACCTGTCGATGTGGAACCACCCGATCCACCTGCATGGCGTGCAGTTCGAGGTCACCGGCTCCGATGGCGGCCGCTGGCCGCAGGCGCAGTGGCGGCGCGAAGTCACCGAGATCATCGGCGTCGGCCAGATGCGCGACATCGAGTTCGTCGCGGTGCCCGGCGACTGGGCCTTCCACTGCCACATGTCGCATCACACCATGGGCCCGATGGGGCACCACTTGCCGAACACCCTCGGCGTTGACCAGAGCGGCGTCGAGCAGCGCATCCGCAAGCTGCTGCCGGGCTACATGGCCATGGGCCAGCACGGCATGTCCGAGCACCAGGAGCACACCGACAGCGGGCACATGCAAGGCCCGCCGAACACGCTGGCGATGATGGCCGGCAAGGGTCCCTTCGGGAACATCGAAATGGGCGGCATGTTCACCGTGGTCAAGGTCCGCGACGACCAGCCGCCGGGCGATTTCAGCGATCCCGGCTGGTATCGCCATCCCAAGGGAACCGTGGCCTACAAAGTCAGTGCCGACCCGGACTTCGGCCAACCGCCCCGTCGCGGCTGATTCCCGCGTAAGCTGTTAGCCGCGGCATCGCCGTGCCGCCAGAGAATGCGGAGCCGGGAGAGTGAACGAGGTAGCGCAGCCAGCGGCATTGCGTTTCGAGTTCCGTGAGGACAACGGACGGCTGATCGCGCACTACGATCCCGCCGGAGCCCCTTGCGCACTCGACCGTGAGAGCTTCCTGGCAGCGATCGCCGACGCCGGCTTCGGCGCGCTCTACGTCAAGGATGACGCGGTCGAGCGCATCGCCAGCATGGCCAAGGATGCCGAGGCG
Organism: Arenimonas sp.; assembly: GCA_036276895.1. Classification (GTDB taxonomy): domain Bacteria; phylum Pseudomonadota; class Gammaproteobacteria; order Xanthomonadales; family Xanthomonadaceae; genus Arenimonas. Next base: position 2,456 of record DASUOA010000201.1, read on the forward strand.
CCCTTCATCCTCGAAGTCGCCGAGCGCCGCAACGGTCGCTGCGAAGTGATCGTGTCCGACGACAAGATGACCGCCTGGCTCAACGTATTCCCGCCCTGGGGCGGTGCCAATGCGACGCGCGAGCAGGTCGACGCGGCACTGGCCGAGCGCGAGGTGGTCAGCGGCATCCAGAACGACGAAATCGTCAGCGCGATCGTCGACGGCAAGTGCGAGCGGCGGCGCATAGCCCGTGGCCGTCCGGCACAGGCAGGCCAGCCGACCCACTTCGAAAGCCTGCTACCGAAGGCCCGCAAGCGCGGCCCGCGCGTCAACGAGCGCGGCCGCGCCGACTACCGCGAAGTCAGCACCCTGGTGATCGTGCACCCCGGCGATCAATTGATGCGCCGCACGCCAGCCAAGCCCGGCATCGATGGCGAGAACATCCTCGGCGAGCCGATCCCGGCGCCGCTGATCGAAGACAAGCCGTGGTCGGAGAAGATGGTCGGCGCGGCGCCTTCCGAGACCGACCCCGACCTGCTGCTGGCGGTGCGCTCGGGGCAGCCGGTTCTGATGAACGACGGCGTCGAGGTCGAGCCGACCATCACCCTGCCCGCAGTGGACCTGGTCTCGGGCAACATCGAGTTCGACGGCACCGTCAATGTCACCGGCGATGTCTCGCCCGGCATGTACGTGCATGCGACCGGTGACGTCTTCGTCAATGGCACCGTCGAAGCCGCCGAGATCGACGCCGGCGGCGACATCGTTGTGCGCTCCGGGGTCATCGGCCACGCCGACAAGCGCGGAGGCGCCACCCCGGCGCGGCTGCTGAGCAAAGGCAATATCAACGTCCGCTTCTGCGAAAACACCGTGATCCGTGCCGAGGGCGACATCCAGGTCGATACCGTCGCCGTGCACTCCGAGCTGACGGCGTCGGGACGCATCATCGTTGGCAAACCCGGCGAGCGCCGCAGCCAGATCATCGGTGGCGTCACCCAGGCCGGAACGACGCTGGCCGCGGGAGCCTTGGGCTCGTCGGCCGGCGTGCGCACGCGGCTGTCGGTGGGCTACCACCCGGGCGCCAACAACGAACTGGCCGGGCTTCGTATCCGCATCGAGCAGAACGAACTGCAACGCGAGAATCTGGAAAAGATCATTGCCTTCAAGCCTGACACCCCCGGCCGCGATCTCGGCGAGATGAAGGCAAAGGCCGAGCGTACGCTGGCGGCCTGCATGGAAGAGCACGCGGCGATGCTGGCCCGGGTCGAAGAGCTGCGCGAGTCGATGCAGATCGCCGACAACGCAGAAGTCACCGTCGGCCAGGCGATCCACCCCGGCGTCGAGCTGCAACTGGGCAATGCGAGCTGGAAGAACAACGACACGCTCGGCAAGGGCGTGCTGAAGCTGCATGAGGATCGGGTGGAGTTTGTCGCGGGCTGACCGCACTTTTCTGCACGCCTCTCGCGAAGGCGTGGTCGACTCACCCTTGGCTCTGCAGACACCGCCAGAACCCGGGCGCCGATGCCGGTTCAATCCCCCGACACTCAACTATCGCCTCGGCTGATACGGCCAACGCAAGGCTGCCTTCCGGCAACGACCAGCTCCGCAGCTCCGAGGTCTGTGGCTCGCTTTCGATGAACCGTCGGCGGCGCATGCGACTCAGCAGCACGCCTTCACCGGCGCGTTTGCCCCAGGCCTCATGCAAAGCCCATCGCTCGATGAATGCCGTGCCATGCTCGACGGGTGGCAGCGCTGCGATCGTCAGGGCTTCCACTTCAGATAGCGCGTGCCTTGCCAAGGCCCGCCAGTCGCGTTCGCGCTGCCTTATCTCCAGGTCCAAGCCAATCGGCTCCGCGGCCACTGCACAAGCGATGTATTCCGCACTGTGGGTGACCGCGATCTCCACGACGCGCCCGGCACAGAGAAGCCGCGGCTTCCCGCTGTTTTCGGTGTGCCAGCACCAGTCAGCTGGCTCACCACCGAATCGCTCGCAGGTCAGTTGCCTTGCCAGCCAATGTCCGGCCAGGAACTGCCGACGTCGTTGTGGCGCGCGCATGTGCTGCAGCCGGGCCCGCTCTTCCACGCCGAGGCAGGCGCCCAACTCGGCATCCTCCGGCAGGGCCGACAACGCGACCAGATCGACTAGACAGACCTCGGCCACGGGCTCAGCGCATCGGCAACTTCAAGCGGATGTCGTGCACCATGGCATCCACCCACTGCTGGTACTTCGGGTGGATGTAGCGCTTGCCATTGCGCTCCTTGAAGTTGAGGTTGTCACTGTCGACGTACTCGACTTTCAGGCTATCGGACTTGTACACAACCGCAACGACCACGGTGTGCTTGCCGCGGATCACGTTGCGCAGCACGACTCTTCCAGGCGCCTCCGATTCCGGCAGCCAGCCGCGGACCGCACCACCGGCGATGATCGCTTCCTTGACTACCGCTTCATCGTGCGCCTTACCACTAGCGGTGACGATGGAAACCGGTTGCGCCGGCTTCAGCTCCACCGCCTTGGCTGTCGCTCCGGCAGATGCGACGAGAGACATGGCGAACAGTAATGCGGACAACAGATGCTTCATGATGATTCCTCAGGCTATTGGTGGGTCTTGAAATCGTCGGATCTAGTGCTACCAGCGGCGCAGCACCAGCGAGGTGTTGATGCCGCCAAAGGCGAAATTATTGCTCATTGCATATTCGGTATCGAGCTTTCGGCCTGTACCGTCGATGTAGTCGAGCGCGCCGCAGCGCGGATCAACGTCGACGAGGTTCAAGGTCGGCGCGAACCAGCCCTCGCGCATCATCTCCAGCGTCACCCAGGCCTCGAGCGATCCGCAGGCGCCCAGCGTGTGGCCGGTGTAACTCTTGAGCGAACTGACCGGCATCCGCGCGCCGAATACCGCATGGGTGGCCGTGGTCTCGGCGATGTCGCCATGCTCGGTAGCCGTGCCGTGCGCATTGACGTAGCCAATCGCGTCCGGCGCCAGTCCCGCGTCCTGCAGCGCCAGACGCATGGCGATCGCCATGGTGTCGGCATTCGGCTGGGTGACATGCTGGCCATCGCTGTTGGTGCCGAAGCCGACAATCTCGGCATGGATGGTGGCGCCGCGTGCCAGCGCATGTTCCAGTTCCTCCAGCACCAGGGTGCAGGCGCCCTCGCCGATCACCAGCCCGTCGCGGCCGCGGTCGAACGGCCGAGGGGTTAGTTCCGGCTCATCGTTGCGCGTGCTGGTGGCGAACAGCGTGTCGAACACTGCCGCATCGGTAACATCGAGCTCTTCGGCGCCGCCCGCCAGCATCGCCACCGCATGCCCGGCCTTGATCGCCTCGTAGGCATAGCCGACGCCCTGGCTGCCCGAGGTACAAGCGCTCGACGTGGTGATGATGCGGCCGGTGATGCCGAAGAACACGCCCATGTTCACCGGTGCGGTGTGCGCCATCATCTTCAGATAGGTGGTGGCATTGATCGAGTCGGTGCTCATGTCCAAGCCCATCCGCCCAAAATCGCTCATCGCCGCTGGCGTGCCGGCCGACGAACCGTAGGAGATGCCGAGCTTGCCGCTCTTGAGCAAGGGATCATCGAGCAGCCCGGCATCGATCAAGGCCAGTTCGCTGGCGCGGGTCGCCATCAGTGCCACCCGACCCATGCTGCGCGTGCTCTTGCGGGTGTAGTTCGCGGGCAGTTCGAACTCGGCCGCCGGCACGCCGAGTCGCGTGTTCAGGCCCTTGTACTCGCCCCATTGCGGATAGGCGCGCACGCAATTCCTCAGTTCACGCAGACGCGCCATTACGCTGTCGCGGTCGTGGCCCAGCGGACTGATCGCGCCACGACCGGTGATCACCACGCGCCGGCTCATACCAGACCTCCGTTGACGGAAATGACCTGCCGGGTGACGTAGCCAGCCTCGGGCGTCATCAGGAAGGCGACCACCGCGGCGACTTCCTCTGGCCGGCCG
>DASUOA010000202.1:0-5751 GCA_036276895.1 Arenimonas sp.
GCATCGGCGCGACAGATGCAGCGCATCGTCGATGACATCCTCGACTACTCCAAGCTCGAAGCGAACAAGCTCGAACTGGAAAGCACCGGCTTCAACCTGCGCGATCTTCTCGGCTCGGTAGTGCAGCTGATGGAGAAGTCCGCCGAAGCCAAGGCGCTGCGGCTCGACCTGCACCTCGACCCCTCGGTGCGCCTCGCCGTGCGCGGCGACCCGGTGCGGCTGCGGCAGGTGCTGACCAACCTGATCAGCAACGCGATCAAGTTCACCGAGCGCGGTTCGGTCACCGTCAACGTCAGCCGTCGCGGCGAGAGCCGCAGTCACCACGAGCTGCGATTCGAGATCAGGGACACCGGCATCGGCATCGCCCGCGACAAGACCAGCAGCCTGTTCCGCGCTTTCAGCCAGGCCGATGCCTCGACCACCCGGCTGTATGGCGGAACCGGACTCGGCCTTGCCATCTGCAAGCGCATCATCGACCTGATGGGCGGCAGCATCGGCGTCGAGTCGGAACCCGGCCGCGGCGCCACCTTCTGGTTCGACGTGCCGCTGCTCAAGGCCAGTGGCGACATGCCGGAGATCCGCAGCGAACTCAACGGTTCGCGCGCGCTGCTGCTGTCCAACGACAACACGCTGCGGCAGAAGCTCGGCCAGGCCGCCGGCGACTGGGGCCTCAAGCTGACCTTGAGCGACACCACCCAGGACGTGCTTGAGCGCCTGCGCAACTCGCTGGCGCGCGGCCCGAGCTGGAGTTTCGACTTGCTGCTGGTCGACCTCAACAGCGCCCGCAGCACCGCCATCGCGCTGGTGCGCAACCTGCGCCGCATGCCCGACCTCGAAGCGCTGCGCGTGGTCTACCTGCACGGCGACGACCCACCGAGCAACGAGCTGATGAGCGGCGGCAATGTGTCACTGGCCTTGCCGCGCGGCATGGGCAGCGGCGAACTGCGCCACGCACTGGGCAATTTCCTCAGTGCCCCGCTGCCGCGTGGTTTGGCTGGCAGCGTGACGGCACCGTCGACCACCCCGGTCGCGCCTCCGATCGCGGCCCAGCCCGGCGCGGCCACAGTCGCCCGCGATGCGCCGGCCGGCGACAGCAGCCACGAGCCCGCGCGCCTGCAGGGCCATCTGCTGCTGGTCGAGGACAATCCGGTCAACATGATGGTGGCGCAGCGCCTGATCACCCTGCTCGGCCTGCCCTGCGAAACCGCCGACAACGGCGAGAAGGCATTACAGCGGCTGCGTGCCGGTGGTATCGACCTGGTGCTGATGGACTGCCAGATGCCGGTGAAGGACGGCTACACCGCCTCGCGCGAGTGGCGCCAGCACGAGCAGGTCCACAACCTGCCGCGGCTGCCGATCATCGCCATGACCGCCAACGCCATGGCCGGCGACCGACAGAAATGCCTCGACGCCGGCATGGACGATTACCTGACCAAGCCGGTCGACCGCCGCTTGCTGGAGAGCATGGTGCGTCAGTACCTGCGACCACGACCGCTGGACGCGGCACTCGAAGTCCGCGGCGCACCGGCACCCAGGCCCGTTGCGGCCGCGACTGCGCCGGCACCCTCCGATGCCGAGCAGGAGTCGGAACTGGTTGCACGGATCAAGGCCGAGCTGTCGCGTGCCGCCGCACCCGTCGCTGCAGCGCCTGCGCATTCGTCACCGCGGCCAACGCCGGCACCGGCGCCAGCACCCGCACCGACGCCGATGGCTTCACCCACCCGACCGATCGCAAAGCCAGCAGCACCCGCCGCGGCCACCACCACCGCGGTCGCGTCGGCGGCGCCAGGCGATGCTGCCGCGGCGGCGCAACCACCGCTGCAACTGGACGTGGTCGAAGAGTTGCGCGCGGTGATGGGCCCCGAGTTCGACTCGCTGGTGCGGGTCTTCCTCGAGGACGCGCCGCAGCACGTCGAGCAGTTGGAAGCGGCGGCTGCCGCCGACGACCTGGCGGGCATGGTGGCACCGGCACATACGCTCAAATCCGCCGCCGCCAACCTCGGCGCCCTGGCGCTTTCGGCGGCCGCCAAGCGCATCGAACTCGGCGCCCGCCAAGGCGAGCTGCCGCGCGCGGCGATTGCCGTCGCGGTGCTCGAATCCGAGTTCAAGCGCGCACGGATCGCGCTTGCCGAGCAACTCAAGCGCTGACGCGGATCAGCTGTCGAGCTTGCTCTGCAGGTACACGCCTTCGCCGAGGCGGTCGATCAGCCCGAGCTGGGTTTCCAGCCAGTCGATGTGCTCTTCCTCGGATTCGAGGATGCTCTCGAGCAGCTCGCGGCTGCTGTAATCGCCGACCTGTTCGCAGTGGGCGATGCCGGCCTTCAGATCAGGCACCGCCTGCATCTCCAGCTTGAGATCGCATTCCAGGCATTCACGCGGCGTCTGTCCGACCAGCAGCTTGCCCAGGGCCTGCAGGTTCGGCAGCCCCTCGAGGAAGAGAATGCGATCGATCAGCCGGTCGGCGTGCTTCATCTCGTCGATCGACTCGTGGTGCTCGTGCTCGGCCAAGGACTTGAAGCCCCAGTTCTTGAACATCTTGGCGTGCAGGAAGTACTGGTTGATGGCGATCAGCTCGTTGTAGAGCGCCTTGTTCAACCACTCGATGGTCTTGGCGTCGCCTTTCATGACAACGATTCTCCACGTGCGAAAGGCACACTGTAGCGCCGTCGCGGCGCATGTGCGGTAACAAGAATCGCTTTGGATTGGCCGATGCGCAGTGCGCGCAGCCGGCGCCGGCTCAGGCGGCGTTGGCGAGGATCGGCAAGGGGAAGGCGCGGGTCGCGTGTGCCTTCGCAAGCAGTTCGGCGGCGAGCTCACGGCAGCTGCCGCAATTGCTGCCGCAGCCGGTCCGCATGGTCAGTTCGGCCAGGTCGCGACAACCGGCCTCGGCCGCGCGCTGGATATCGCGGTCACTGACACCGGTGCAGAGGCAGACGTACATGCGGGCGCTCCAGATGGGAACGGTTCCCATTACAGCGCTGATGCGAATGATTGTCAATAGCCGATTCAGCCCGCGGCACCGTGGCGCAAGCCACCCCGCCAACGCGGCGGATTCAGGAAGGCCTGCACCGACGCGACCACCGGCGGCACCGCGGCCGCGCCGGCGATGGCGCGCGCCTTCGGCGCCAGGTGGTTGAGTGCGCGCGCATAGACCTCGCGCTTGAACGAGACCACATGCTCGGCCGGATACCAGAAGTCGACCCAGCGCCAGCTGTCGAACTCCGGTTTGTCGGTGAGATCCAGCCGTACATCCTCTTCGCAGCCGGTGAGCCGCAACAGGAACCAGACCTGCTTCTGGCCGATGCACAGCGGCCGGTTGCCACTGCGCACGCAGCGGCGCGGCAGCCGGTAGCGCAACCAGCCAGGCGTGGCGCCGAGCAATTCCACGTGCTCGGGCAGCAGGCCGGTCTCTTCGCGCAGTTCGCGGAACATCGCCTCTTCCGGCGTCTCGTCGGTATTCATGCCGCCCTGCGGAAACTGCCAACCATCGCGGTTGACCCGCCGGGCCCAGAACAACCGACCGTCGCCGTGCATCAGCACGATGCCCACATTGGGGCGATAACCGTCCGGATCGATCACGAACGGACTCCAAATACTTCACTGCGGACAGACTGCCACAGCGGCTGGAAACACCACAAGCCGAACGTCATCGGATTTGACGCCGCGGCTGCTGCCCGCCATAATCCCCGACCCTGTCCCCAGCGGGCAGGATGGCATGGCTATGTAGCTCAGCCGGTTAGAGCACGTCACTCATAATGACGGGGTCGGTGGTTCGAGTCCACCCATAGCCACCAAATCAAAACCCGCATTGCTGCGGGTTTTTTTTGTGCGCGCCGGTTGCCATCCACTCGTTGCGCTACGCCACGGCAGACACGATGTCCGCGTACCCGCGAAGGCGCCCGGAGGCGCCCCCGCCTTGGCGTCACGGTTCGAGGCTGTTGCCTTCGCCGTTGGCCGCGGTCGACAGATTCGTCAGGTAGCCGTTGGGGTCGCGCAGCAGGCTCATCATCTTCACCGGGACATCGGCGCTGAACTGCAGGCGCCACTTGCCCTCGCCGTCGCCCAGGCTCCCGCTCAGGCCCTTGCCGGTATTGCCGGACTCGAAGTCGCTCGCGCTGAGTTCAACTGCAGCGCCTGCAGCCAGGCTCAAGCTGACGCTGCCACCGGGCGCGGCGTTGCCGGCGTCGTCGACACCCTGGAAGGTGACGGTCGCCGCCGAACCGTTGGCATTGATCACGCGCAGCACGCTGACCTGATTGGGATTCGAGGCCGGGTTGAACATCACCACCTCGCCGCTGAGTCCGTTGCCGGCGACCAGCTCGTGCACGGTGGTAAGGAAGCCATCCGGCGTGCGGATCAACGCCATGGTGCGGATGTCGAGATCGGTGCTGACCAGCAGGCGCCAGTTGCCGCTGCCGGAACCCAGGCTTCCGTTCAAACCCTTGCCGGTGTTGCCGTTGTCCAGATCCTGCGAGTTGAACTGCTGCGAGGCATTGGCCGCCAGGGTGAAGCTGGCGGTGCCCGGCGACAACTGGCCGGCGTCATCGACGCCACGCAGGGTGACCGTGCCGCTGCGATTTTCCGTGTTGATCAGACGGATGAAGCCCTGCTGATCCTCATTGGTAGCCGGCGGCACCAGCCACAGCACGCGCTGGTCAGGCTCGACCTCGGTCTGGTCAGCCAGGGTCGACAGGTTGGTCAGCTTGCCCAGGGGATCGTAGAGCAGGCTCTGCACGGTGAGTCGCTGCGTCGACGACACCTGCAAGCGCCACTTGCCGGTGCCGGAACCGAAACTTCCACTCAGACCCTTGCCCGCATTGCCCTGCTCGAGGTCGGTCGCCGTGAGTTCGATCGACGACAGTGCCGGCAGCGTCAGGCTGACCGTGCTGTCCCCCGCCACGCCAGCATCATCGGTCGCGGTGATCTGGATGCTCGCAGACGACGTGGTGCTGTTGATCAGACGCAGGCGGCTGACCTGGTTGGGGTTGGACGCCGGATTGAAGAAATGAACGTCCCAGTCGACGCCATCGCCGTCGACCCGGTCATGCATCGCAGTGAGGAACCCATCCGGCGTTCGGATGTAGGTCAGCGCCTCGATGTCCGAATCGCTGTCGATGACGATGGTCCATTCACCTTCGCCATCGCCGAGACTGCCACTGAGGCCCTTGCTGGTGTTGCCGCTCTCCAGGTCCTGCGAGTTGAACTGGCGCGACTCGCGCGGCGCCAAGGTCAGGGTGATGGTCCCCGACGAGCGCTGGCCATCGGCATCCAGCCCCCAGACCGTGACTGGCACCGAGGCATTGTTGCGGTTGATCAGGCGCAGGAAACCCTGCTGCTCGTCGCTGGATGCGGGCGGCACCATCCACAGGAACTGGTCGTCGGCGCTGAGCGCCTCACTGGTCGGTGCCAGGTACTGCTGGATGCTGGGATAGACGACGTCGAGGCGGGAGTAGATGTCGTAGTTGCCGGGATTGGAGAGATTGCCTGAGTTGGCGCAGGATGCCGCTCCGGCGTACAAGCCGCCACGCAGGTAATACGCATCGTCGGCCAAGGTGAAAAGACCGGAACCGCTGCTACCGCCTTCGGTGGTGCCACTCAGCCAACCGACGTAGATCTGGATCTCATCGTTCTCGGTCTGCTCGCCCAACGAGCTCTTCTTGAGATCACCCGCCGGATGGTGGATGGCCAGCACATCGACACCTGTGGAAATCTCGTTGGCGTCCCAGCCGGCGAAGAAGCTGCCCGCCGGAG
>DASUOA010000203.1:0-3742 GCA_036276895.1 Arenimonas sp.
CCCGCCGGAGCCGATCCGCTTGCGTATTGACGCCGGCGGCACGGTTACTTGGAACAACTCGCCGATGCCGCTGTCGACCTTGCAGTCGGCGCTTGAAGTGGAAGTCGAACGCGCAGGAGGCGACGTTCAGCGCCAGCCGACCCTGGAAGTCGATACCGACAAGGACGCCGAGTACGAAACACTCGCCAAAGTCCTCGCCCGCGCCAAGAACGCCGGCATGGCCAAGATCGCATTCGTGGAACCGGGGGGCTGAGCCGGCCTTCCGCACCCTGCAGCGACGCCGCCTTCGGGCGGCGCTTTTTTTTACCACAAACGGATCAAACCCCGGGCCGGGATGGAATCGCATTAGGTCGCCGTGCAGCTTACGCGCCCGTTGCCGCTCGGATAACGTCCAGATAGGCCCTAACCGTGGCCGACAACCCCGCATGCAGTGCCTCGCCGATCAGCGCATGCCCGATCGACACTTCCAGCACGCCGGGAACGCCACGAAGAAATGCCGCGAGGTTCGCCTGGCTCAGGTCGTGGCCGGCGTTCACGCCAAGCCCGACCGCTTGCGCCCTCGCCGACGTTTGACGGCACAGCGCCAGTGCCGCTTCGGCATCACCCTGTGCGTGGGCCTGTGCAAACGGGCCGGTATAGAGCTCGATACGGTCGGCGCCAATCTCGGCGGCACGCTCAAGCGACGCGCACCCCGCGTCCATGAACAGCGACACCCGCACGTCCATGGCGCGCAAGGCGGATATGATCGGGCGCAGTCGATCGGCATCGCGATCGAGATCGAAGCCATGATCCGAGGTCAGCTGACCATCGCCATCCGGGACCAGAGTCGCCTGGGTCGGTCGGTACCGGTCGACCAGGGCGAGAAAGCCCGGATAGCCATCGCGCGGCGGCGCGAACGGATTGCCCTCGAGGTTGTACTCAACCCGCCCGGCAACCAGGCCGGCCAGTGCCGCCACGTCATCCGCGCGGATATGTCGCTGGTCCGGCCGCGGATGCACGGTGATCCCGTGTGCGCCAGCGGCGATCGCCACGGAGGCTGCGGCAATTACGTCGGGCTCGCTGCCGCCGCGGGAGTTGCGCAGCACGGCGACCTTGTTCACATTGACACTGAGGCAAGTCATGGCGACAGGGTAACCGCTGCCTCCGAGCCCGTGGAAGCGTCGCGAACTGTGCTCCTTGGCGCGCGACAGCGATGGGGGAGCCGAGGATAATCGCCACTTATGTCCGTCCCGCGCGCTCTGCTCATCGGATTGTTTGTGCTGCTGCCTTCGCTGCTGTCGCCGCCCGCGGCGGCGGCAGAGGGTGAGGCCAGTGCGCCTCGGGCCGCATTCGGTGCACCGCTCATGCGCCGCTTTACCCCGGAAGATTATGCTGCGGCCCCCACTCACCTCGCGGTCATCGCCGATGCTCGCGGCCGCATGTTGTTCGGCAACGTCGAAGGCATCCTGCGCTACGACGGCGAGGACTGGGAGCTGATCGAACTGCCCGGCAAAATGCCGGCGCGGGCGCTGGCACGAGGCGATGACGATCGCATCTACGTGGGTGGCTACGACAGCTTCGGGTGGCTCGACAGCGACGACCTGGGCCAGGCGCGTTACCGTGAATTGCTGACCGCCTCCGGGCTCCGCGACCGGCAGCGTCATGTCGGCACCGTTTGGGAAGTGATTACCACCCCGGACGGCGTCTACTTCCGCAGCGATTACAACCTGCACTTCATCGACTACCAGCACCGCAACGCCAAGACCTGGCCGTTGCCCGAACAGGCGCGCGGCTTTTACGCCGACGGCAACCGGATCTACAGCCGCTATCAGGGACAGGGCTTCGGACGGGTGATCGACGGCGAGTTCCAGCTCGAGCCCGGCGGCGCCGCGTTGGCCGACACGCCCCTGCCGGCGGTGCTGTCAATGGAGAACGGCCGGCTGCTGCTGGCCGAGGACGGCTTCTACCGGGCCGACGCCAAGGGATTGAAGCGCATCGCCGCCGCCGACCACGCCGCACTTGCACGCAGCCAGCCCTACTCGGCCAAGCGTTTGATCGACGGCAGCATCGCGGTGGGCACGCGTAACGGCGAACTGCTGCACTTCGGTGCTGACCTGCGCCTGCGCCAACGCATTGCGCTGGGCGCCCACGCCGTCTCGGCGATGGCACGAGACCACGAGGGCGGGCTGTGGGTGGCGACCGGCGGCGGCCTGGTCCGGATCGAACTGCCCTCGCCCTGGTCCTTCCTCGGCAGCAGTCAGGGCTTGCCAGGCACGGTGTTCGATTTCGAGTGGTTCGATGGCGCCCTCTGGCTGGCGGGCTCGCACGGCGTGTCGCGCTTGGCGCCGCAGGGCCTGCAGACCCGGGTGGAAACAAAGGATTGGGTCGAGCTCGAGGCTTTCGCCTTGCATGCCGATGACGATGCCCTGCTGGTCGCGCATCGCGACGGAATCCTGCAACTCGCGCGCGGCGGTCGCCTGCCTCGTGAGCTACTGCCGGATTCACCACAGTCGGTGTACAGCCTGTTGCCCTCGCGGCACCATCCCGGCTTGGTGTTCGCGATTGCCGATACCGCGGTGCATCTGCTGCGACGGTATCCCAGTGGCTGGCGGGTCAGCGAATCATTGTCGATAGAGGGCCTCAGTCCATTCGGCGTCGAAGAGGGGGCGCCGGGCGAACTGTGGCTCGGCGACTCACGGGGAGGGCCGCGACGTTGGCTGCTCGACCTTGCCGAGGGACGCCGTCTGTCGGAGACCCTCTTTGGAGGCGCCCAAGGCCTCGAGATTGATGCCGATTCGGGTAGCGGCGTCTACCGCCTCGACGACACTATCCACGTCACCAGTGGCGAGCGCGGATTCCGTTTCGACGGTGAACGCTTCGTGCCCGATGTTGCGCCGCCGTTCACGCTGGTTGATCGGCCCGATGAGCTGGTGGTCACGCACACGCCACTGGGCGCGTACGCCTATACCTCGCGACAGCTCTGGCACCGTCCACTCGACACCTCGCAATGGCGGCCGCTGTATCTCAATCCCGACCTTGCCGCCGGTTACAGCAACCTGCGCGTGAATCGCGACGGCAACCTGCGCATCGCCACCTGGAGCGGGCTACTGCAGTTCGATCCGCAACAGCCGGTTGCAGAGCCGACGCCGATTTCCCTGCGCGTTGAGCACGCGATCGCTCGCGCCGTGGACGGCAGCCAGCCCGCTTTCGCGCTGCCGACCACCACACCCACGCCGGCCATGGTGCCGCCGGGGCACAGCCTGTCCTTGCGCTTTTCGCTGGTGAGCATGGAGAGCGGCGCCCAGTACCGCTACCTGCTGCACGGCGTGACCCCGGAGTGGAGCGCCTGGACCGACCGCGACCTGTTCATCCGCGCCCTGCCCGCGGGCGACTACGTGCTGGAAGTGCAGGCGCGCACCCGCAACGGCCGCCAGGCGGCGTCGATCAGCTACCGCTTCCAGGTGCAGCCGCGCTGGTACGAACAATGGTGGCTGATGGCCCTGGGCCTGCTGGCGCTGGCCGGCCTGGCCGTGGCCGTCACGCTGTGGGCGGTGCGCCAGCGCACCGAACGCTACCTCGCCGCCAACCGCCGCCTGGAGGCGCGCATCGCCGAACGCACCCGCGAACTGGAGGACGTGAACCGCCGCCTCGCCGAGCTGGTCACCGAGGACGCGCTGACCGGCGTATCCAACCGCCGCGCGCTCGAGAACGGCCTGCGCCGCGAATGGTTCCGCTGCCTCGACCAGCGCCGCCACCTGTCGGT
>DASUOA010000204.1:0-7905 GCA_036276895.1 Arenimonas sp.
TTCCCCGGCCAGCGAAAAGGCGGAGCGGCCGGCATGAGAATCCTGTGCGCCAGCATGGCCTTGCTGTTGTCGTCCGCTGCCCAGGCCTCGGGGCAGGGCGACGATCTGCTCGGGCTCAGCCTCGAAGAACTGCTCGAGCTCAAGATCGGCATCGCGGCGTTCACCGAACAGCGCAGCATCGATGCGCCCGGCACTGTCTACATCGTCACCCGTGACGACATCCGCCGGTATGGCTGGCGTGATCTGAAGGAAATTCTCGCGGCGATTCCGAACATGGACTATTTCTGGCACTGGCACTGGTTGCCGGGTGGCCAACGCGGCTTTACCGGCAACTTCGCCAGCACCTTGCTGTTGATCGATGGCCGCGAAGTGCAAAACCTGCTGGCCAACGAGACTTTCATCCTCAACGACTTCCCCAGCCACAAGATCGAGCGCGTCGAGGTACTGCAGGGCACCAACTCCACCCTGTACGGCGGCAACGCGGCGCAGGGCGTGATCAATGTGGTCACCCGGATCGAAGCCGGGCCGGAGCGGCAGCGCGATGTCGAGCTGATCGTCGGCGAGGCTGACACCCGGCAGCTGGCGTTCAACTTCCGCCAGCCGATCGGCGAGTTGGACCTCGGTATCACCGGCTCCTGGTTCGGCAGCGACCAGGACTTCCGCGAGCTGCGCGAGTTTGCCGTCGACACCCTGCGCTTCTCGCGCGATCCCGCGCGCGATCGCTTACGCAATCTCGACCCCGACCACTTCGTCAACCGAGAGACCAACTGGACGCTTAACGGTCGTCTGAAATTCCACAACTGGTATGGCGGCCTGAACTGGCGCAGCTTCACCACCGACAAGGGTTTCGAGAAGGCGCGCACCGATTTCGGCGGCGGTGATCGCGGCGAACGCGCCTATCTGCAATGGTTCGCTGGCCACAACTGGCGTTTCGACAACGGCATCAATGGTTTTGTCGAGCTGGTGCACCTGCGCGAGACCAACTACAAGTGGGCGCAGGTCAACCTCAATCGCAGCGCCACGAGTTATGACGAGGTGATGTCGGCAATCGAGTACAGCGAGATCCGGCCGTCGACGCGGCTGAGCCTGCGCAGCCGCTGGCATTACGATTTCAGCGAGAAGCGCGGGCTGGTCTGGGGCTACGAAGGCTGGCGCCAGAGCATGGGCGACTCGGTGGTGCTGAAGGACCGCGACGGTGATGGCATATTCGAGTTCGAGCGCACCCCGGGCTGGGCCAGCGACAAGTCAACGACACGTGTCGATGCGGTATTCGGGCAGTTCCGGCAGCAATGGGTCTGGGCTGATGACAACAGCCTGCAACTGGTCGCCGGACTGCGCTACCACCGCCAGAGCTACACCAACAGCGCGGTGCTACCGCGCATCGGCCTGGTGTACAAGCCCGATCGCGACCAGGCCTTCAAGCTGACCATCGGCACGGCCTTCCGCCCGCCGACCTCGCTGGAGTTCGAAGGCACCAACGATGCCGAGATCGAGTCGCAGGAAATGGAGATGGTTGAGCTCAACCATAGCCTGCAACGTGCGCTCGGTAGTGGCCGCATCAGTCACAGCCTGTCGCTGTACGAGATGACGGCGAAGAATTTCTACGAGCGCATCTTCTTTCCCGGCGAGTCAGGCTCGATCGGCCAGTGGCTGACCGTGGTCAGCGGCCAGCACCGCGTGCGCGGTATCGAGGAGCAATTGCAGTGGCAGCACGGCGACTGGCAGGCGATGCTGGCGGGGCGCTGGATCGACCCCGACCGCGCCAGCTTCAACGGCGTCGACTACATCGCCGACGTACCACGCTACAAGCTCAAGCTGGGTGTGGCCTATGCCGGTATCGAGCGGGTGAGCATCGGCGCCTTCATCGACCATTGGGCTGACGTGCGCACGTTGGCCAACAACCTCGACAACAGCGGCAAGGAAATCCTCACCGTGCCGGCGTGGACGACACTCAACCTGCATGTCGGTTTCGGCCCCTATGCGCTGGGCCAATCGAAGCTGCGCGTCGGGCTTTACGTCGAGAACCTGGGCGACGCCGCCTACTACCATGCCAATGCCCGCGGCACCTCGCCGATCCAGTTCCTGCAGGCGCCGCGGAATCTGCGGCTGCAACTGAGTCTGGAGTTTTGAAGCTCACATCCGCCGCACGCGAAACTTCCGCCCCTTGATCTTGCCTGCTTGCAAACGCGCCAGCGCCTTGTCGGCCTGGGCGCGGGCGATGGCGACGTAGCTGCGGGTGGGAAACACATCGATACGGCCGACGGCGGCGACCGGCAGGCCGGCCTCGCCGGTCAACGCGCCGACGATGTCGCCGGGGCGCAGTTTGTCGGTGCGGCCGGCGTCGATGCGCAGGGTGATGTTGCTGGCAGCCGGCGCCATGCCGGGTCGCAGCGCCGCCAGCGAAGGGCGCTGCCACTGGATGCGCTGGCCGATGCGTTCTTCCATTGCGCCGGCGCGCGGCACGTCGCGTGGCGTGCACAAGGTGAGCGCGAGGCCACTGCGACCGGCGCGGCCGGTGCGGCCGATGCGATGCACGTAGGTGTCGACATCGCTGGGCAGGTCGAAGTTGATCACCGCCGCGAGGTCTTCGATGTCGAGGCCGCGGGCGGCGACATCGCTGGCTACCAAGACGCTGCAGCTGCCGTTGCGAAAGCGCACCAGCACTTCGTCGCGGTCGCGCTGCTCGATATCGCCGTGCAGGGCGAGCGCGGTGAAGCCCAGGTGCCCCAGCGAGTCGGCGACGGCATCGGCGTCGCGGCGCATGTTGCAGAACACCACCGCCGAGTCCGGTTTGTACTGCAGCAGCAAGCCAGCGAGTGCCGCCGTCTTGTTGCCGGTGTCGACCTCGTAGAAGCGCTGATCGATCGCCGGTGCCGTGGTCGCGCCATCGACCGTCACCTGCAACGGCTCGCGTAGCAGGCCGAGACCATCGTCACGGATCGACTGCGGAAAGGTCGCCGAGAACAGCAGCGTCTGTCGCGTCTTCGGCGTGCGCGCGACGATGGCGCGGATCGCCGCCTCGAAACCCATGTCGAGCATGCGGTCGGCCTCGTCGAGCACCAGCACGCGCAGTTGACGCAGGTCGAGTGCCCGCTTGTCGATCAGCTCCTGCACGCGGCCGGGCGTACCCACCAGCACCTGCGGCGGGTGCTGCGCCAGCGACGCCAGTTGTGGGCCGAGTGCGACGCCGCCGGTGACGGTCGACAGCTTGAGGTTGGCAATGCCGGTGGCGAGGCGACGCAGCTGCTTGCCGACCTGGTCGACCAGTTCGCGGGTCGGACACAGCACCAGCGCCTGCACCTCGCGCGCATCGACATCCATGCGTTGCAACAGCGCCAGGCCGAAGGCGACGGTCTTGCCGCTGCCGGTGGGTGCCTGCGCCAACAGGTCGCGGCCTTCCAGCAGCGCGGGCAGCGCCTGCTGTTGAATCGGTGTCATACGGTCGATGCCCAAGGCATCGAGGCCCGGGCGCAGCGCCGGGGCAAGGGGCAGGGCGGAGAAGTCGGGCAGGGCGTCGGTCATGCCGCATGATACCGGCCCGACGCCACCTGCCGTCGCGTTCACCAGGGCAAGGCTTCACCCGAGGCGTGCCAGAAGCTGCCGGTGTGCGCGAAGTCCAGTGCATCGAGGCGCGCGATCAGGCTGGCAGCCGATTCGGCCGGCGGCATCGTCGCCCGCGGACCGCCCATGTCGGTGGCGACCCAGCCCGGATGCAGCAGGAACACACCGATGCCGCGGGGCTTGAGGTCGATCGCCAGCGAGCGGCCGATGGCATTGGCCGCCGCCTTGGAAGCGCGATAACCGTAGTAGCCGCCCGACTCGTTGTCGGCGATCGATCCCATGCGGCTGCTGATGATGGCGATCTTGCTGCCCTCGCCGAGGTTCGCGCGCAGCGCCTGCGCGGTACGCAGCGGGCCGAGGGTGTTGACCTCGAACTGCCGGCGCATGGCCGCGAAGGCATCCTCGTCGAGCACGTCTCCTTGTTCGCGCGACAACTGCCCGGCATTGAGCCAGAGCAGGTCGATGCGCAACGAGCCCAGTCGCGAGGCGAGTGCGGCCAGGGCGGCGGCATCGGTGACATCGACGCCTTTTTCGACGCGCGCGCCGGTCGCGCGCAGGGCATCGCTGGCTTGCCGGCAGGCGGCGATTACGCTGTCACCGCGAGCGGCGTACTGGCTCGCGAGCTCGAGACCGATTCCGCGATTGGCGCCGGTGATCAGTACATTGGGCATGCCTCTGGACTCCCGGGTTCAGCCGTTACGCCGACGACGCGGCTTGGTCGGCGTCCTGCCACTGGCCTTGAGCCGTTCGAGTGCCTCGCGCTTGCCGATGCCACGCAGTTCGGCCAAGGCTTCGAGTTGTGGTTGCCGCGGCACGGCGGTGCCGTGCTCCCAGTTGAACACTGCCTGCGAGCTGACGCCGGCGAGGCTGCCGAAATCGCTTTGCGAAAGGCCGAGACGATCGCGCAGCTTGATCAGCCCTTGCGGCGAGAAGCGCACCTTGGCCGGCTTTTCCGCGGCGACGGCGGGAGCCTTGCGGCCACCGCGCGCGGCCGAGGCAAGCTGTTTCTCCAACGCGGCAACCTGCTTCTTGAGCGCGGCGATCTCGCGCCGGTAGCTGGTGGAGGCCTTCTTCAGCTGCTCGAGCGGTTCGCGCATTTCCCGGCGGGCGATGCGCGTGATCTGATCCTTCAACAGCGTGCCGAGATTGCTCATCGAGAGCCTCCGTATGCAGGTGGAGGCCTGATGCTAACTCAAATGGCCCGCCGAAGCGGTTTAATTAAGCGGAAAGCGTGAAGTTCCGGTGACGGCGTCGTGGCGCCGCCACCGGGCTTCATCGCATCGCTCAGCCCTTGCGTGCGGCGATCCAGCGCTCGATCTTGGCTTCCAGCACCTCCAGCGGCACCGAGCCGTCACGCAGCACTTCGGCGTGAAACTCGCGGACATCGAACTTGGAACCGAGCTCGTCCTGCGCGTGCTTGCGCAGCTGCTGGATCTTCAGCTCGCCGATCTTGTACGCCAGCGCCTGGCCGGCGATCGCGATGTAACGCTCGGTTTCCGACACCGCTTCGGTGTCGGTGGTGGCGGAGTTGGCCTTCATGTAGTCGATGACCTGCTCGCGGCTCCAGTTCTTGCTGTGCAGGCCGGTATCGACCACCAGGCGGATCGCGCGCCACAGCTCGGCCTGCAGGCGACCGAAGTACTGGTAGGGGTCGGTGTAGACGCCGAGATCCTTGCCCAGCGACTCGGCGTACAGGCCCCAACCTTCGGCGAAGGCTGTTTCGCCACCGAAGCGGCGGAACTTCGGCAGCTCGCCCAGCTCCTGCTGCAACGCCAACTGGAAGTGGTGGCCGGGGATGGCTTCGTGCAGGAACAGCGCCTCCGCGTCCCAGACCTTGCGGCTCGGCAGGTCGTAGGTGTTGACGTAGAAGATGCCCGGGCGGCTGCCGTCCTCGCTGGGGCTCATGTAGGAGCCACCGGCGGCGCTCTTGGCACGGAACGGCTCGACCGGGCGGATTTCAAACGCCGCCTTGGGCTTGAGCGAGAACAGCGTGTCGACCTTCTCGTTGATCTTGGCTTCGAGGCCGCGGTAGTGCTTGAGCAGCGCCTCTTCGCTTTCGAACTGGAACTGCTCGTCAGTGGTCACGAACTTGAAGAATTCCTGGCGCGAACCCTTGAAGCCGACCTGCGCCATCACCTTGTCCATCTCGCCGTGGATGCGCGCGACTTCCTTCAAGCCGATGTCGTGGATTTCGGCCGGGCTGAGGTCGGTGGTGGTGGAGTTCTTGGCGCGGAAGGCATACCAGGCTTGGCCATCCGGCAGCGCCGACAGCGACACGGTATCGCGGCAGGCCGGCAGGTATTCATCGG
The DNA here is from genome assembly GCA_036276895.1 of Arenimonas sp. GTDB lineage: Bacteria > Pseudomonadota > Gammaproteobacteria > Xanthomonadales > Xanthomonadaceae > Arenimonas. The sequence continues at coordinate 5,871 of DASUOA010000204.1, forward strand.
CGACGAAGCGGCGCAGTTCGCGATAGGCTGGCATCATCTGCCCGGCGATCATGCTGCGGTAGGCCTCGGTCAGGCGGGTCTTGTCGGCCTCGGAAAACTCCGCCGGCAAGTTGGCGATCGGCTGCCAGAACAGAGTTTCTTCGGGCTTGTCATTGATCAGCGCATCGAGCTGCGGGATCACCTTCTGCATCAGCACCTTGGGCTGTACCACGCCGGACTTCATGCCCTCACGCATATTGGCCTGCATGGTGGCGTAGATGGTCGGGATGCGCGCCGCGCGCGCCAGCCAGTTGTCGTAGTCCTTGACCGTCTTGAACGGCTGCGCGCTGCTGCCGGAGCCGAGCTGCGCGACCATGCCGGCGATGTTGTAGAACTGGTTCAGCGGCTGCTGCCAGTCGGGGAATCGTTCGCCTTCGAGTCCGAGCTTCTGCTCGCGCAGGAAGATGTCGTAGGACAGGCGCGCCTGGCCATCGAGGCCTTCAGGGCTGATCGCTTCGATCTTGGCCAGCCAGCGCTCGATGAAGGCGCGGGTCTGGGCGCGGTACTCGGCGCTGCCGAAGTCGGGCAGCTGGTCGTTGTAGCGGCTGTCGCCGACAAAGGTGGCCTGCACCGGATTGAGTTTCAGCGATTCTTCCCAGTACTCGGCATACAGGGCTTCAAGCTGCTGCGCCTTCTGCGCGGCGGGCACGGAAGCCGCCGGCGTTTCGGCAACGGTGCTGGCGCTGGCGATCAGCGGAAAGGCGAGGGCGAGGGCAAGGCAGAGGGGACGCAGGCGCATGGCGGAAACCGTGTCGGCTAAGGGAGCGCCGAGCATGCAACGGCCGCGGGCGTCGCGCCCAGGCCGGAAGTCACGGTTCGCGTCCCGGCTTCAGGCGAACACGGTACGCATGAACAGCAAGGCGGTAGCGGCGGCGATCAGCCCCAGCAGCACCAGTTTCACGCGCATCACCTTGGCCTGTGGCGTCAGCGGCTTGTCCTTGAACTGCACGGTGTCGGGCACGTAACTGCTGGTCTTGCTGCCATCGAGCAGGCCGCCCTGCTGCAGCAGTTCACGGGCGCGCTTGTAGTCGTCGGCTTTCATCACCCACACCGCCGGTGCTGGCGCACTGCTCTGTTTCTTGTCGTTGTAGCTGAACTCGCGGCGGCTGTTGCCTTTCCAGGTCCGGCCGTCGGTGATCTTGGTCTCGATGCCGGCCTCGTTGAGCATATGCGCGACGCCTTCGACATTCTCCAGGCGCTGCGAGGTAAAAATCTGGCGCATCAGCGCGACTCCGGCTTTTGGAAGGAGGGTTCGGGCAGGACACGGATCAGGCCTTCCTGCGCGGTCGATGCGACCAGATGGCCGCCGCGGTCATAGATCATGCCGCGCGCCAGTCCGCGCGCGCCCTGGGCGCTGGGGCTGTCGAGCGAATACAGCAGCCAGTCGTCGGCGCGGAAGGCGCGATGGAACCACATGGCATGGTCGAGCGAGGCCATCTGCACGTTCGGCTGGTAGTAGCTGATGCCATGCGGAAAGGTGGCAGTGCCAAGCAGGTGGAAGTCGGAGGCATAGGCGAGCAGCGACTGGTGCAGCTCGGGTGCATCGCCGGCCTCGGCATCGACGCGGTCAATCAGGCGGAACCACACCTGCTGGTAGGGCGGCCGCTTGGGCGGTCGCACCTCGTCGCGCGGATACACCGGGCGCATCTCGAACGGGCCCATGCGGTTCAACCAGCGCTGCATTTTCGCCGGCAGCTTGGCCAGTACGTCCGCGCTCGGCATCGACACCGGCTCGACGTCCTCGGGCTGCGGCACTTCGGGCTTGGACAGCTGGTGCTCGTTGCCCGGCTCGGCCTGCTGGAAGGACGAGGCGAACACGAAGATCGGCTTGCCGTGCTGGATCGCGGTGACGCGGCGTACCGAGAAGCTGTTGCCGTCGCGCGAGCGGTCGACGTCGTAGACGATCGGTGCTTCGACATCGCCGGCGCGCAGAAAGTAGGCATGCAGCGAATGCACGTGGCGGTCGTCATCGACGGTCTGCTGCGCTGCCGACAGC
>DASUOA010000205.1:0-14478 GCA_036276895.1 Arenimonas sp.
GGCATCGCAGGTCGCGTCATCGGCGAATCCGAGCTGCTCGTCGATGAGCCTGCACTGCTGCCCGGACATGCGGGCGCCATCCACTTTCCCGGCGATGCGCATCTGCGCCCCGATCGCTACTGCGACGAGCTGGCGCGCTGCGTGCGCGCCGCCGGCGGGGTGATCGAGGAAGGCGTGGCGGTGCAGGGCTTCCGCAACGAAGCCGGGCGCATCGTTGACGTCGCCACCAGCGATGGGCCGCGTCGGGCGCGTGATGTCCTTCTTGCGCTGGGGCCGTGGTCGCCGCAGATCGCGCGCGAGCTTGGCCTGCGCCTGCCGATCCAGCCCGGCAAGGGCTACTCGATCACCTACGACCGCCCGCAGCGCGCGCCGCGGCGCCCGCTGGTGCTGCGTGACCGCAGCGTCTGCGTCACCGCCTGGGGCAGTGGCTACCGGCTCGGCAGCACCATGGAGTTTTCCGGCTTCGACGATGCGCTGACCCGTGTACGCCTCGATGCGCTCGAGCGCGGTGCCCGCGAGAGCCTGGTCGAGCCGCTGGGGCCGGTCAAGCGCGAGGAATGGTTCGGCTGGCGGCCGATGAGTGTCGATGACTTGCCGCTGCTCGGCCGCTCGCCGCGGCACGACAACCTGTGGCTGGCAACCGGTCATGGCATGCTCGGCATCACCCTCAGCGCCGCCACCGGCCGCCTGCTTGCCGATCTGCTGACCGGCAGCGAGCTGCCGATCGACCCGCGGCCATTCGACCCGTCGCGTTTCGGAGCCTTGCGATGAACGACATCTGCACCCTGCATCGTGGCAGCGCGCCGCTGCTGATCAGCTTGCCGCACGACGGAACCGGCCTGCCGCCGGAACTGTCGGCGCGTCTGGTTCCCGCGGCGCGCAGCGCACCGGATACCGACTGGTTCGTCTCGCGCCTGTATGACTTCGCGCGCGAGCTCGGCGCCTCGATCCTGGTGCCGCACTATTCGCGCTACGTGATCGATCTCAACCGGCCGCCGGACGATGTCTCGCTGTACCCGGGGCAGAACACCACCGGGCTGTGCACCACGGTGATGTTCACCGGCGAGCCGCTGTACCTGGACGGGCAGCAGCCGTCTCCCGAAGAAATCACGCAGCGCATCGAACGCTACTGGCGCCCCTACCACCAGACATTGCAGGACGAGCTGGCGCGTCTTCGCGCCGAGCACGGCCGCGCCGTGTTGTGGGAAGGTCATTCGATCCGCGGCCGCATGCCCTTCCTGTTTGAAGGCCAGCTGCCCGAGATCAATCTCGGAACCGCCGCCGGCGCCAGCTGTTCGCCGGCCTTGCAGACGCGACTCGAGTCGATCATCGCCGCGCAGTCCGATTACAGCTGGGTGGTCAACGGCCGCTTCAAGGGCGGCTACATCACCCGCCATTACGGTCGACCCGATGCCGGCATCGATGCGATCCAGATGGAGCTGGTGCAAGCGACCTATATGAACGAGGACGCGGTGCGCTACGACGAGGCTAAGGTAGCGAAGTTGCAGCCGCTGCTGCGCGAGCTGTTGGCCACAACGTTGGCCTGAGGGTCAGACCTCCAACGAAGCCAGATCGCCCTTGCTCTCCAGCCAGCTCTTGCGATCGCCGGCGCGCTTTTTGGCGAGCAGCATGTCCATCAGGCTGCGGGTGGCGTCGGCATCGTCGACGGTGAGCTGTACCAGCCGCCGCGTATCGGGATGGATGGTCGATTCGCGCAGCTGTGACGGGTTCATCTCGCCCAGGCCCTTGAAGCGCGTGACATTGACCGCGCCGCGGATCTTCTCGCGCTCGATACGCTCGAGCAGGATGCGTTTCTCCTCCTCGTCCAGCGCGTAGAACACCTGCTTGCCGACGTCGACGCGAAACAGCGGCGGCATCGCCACGAAGATGTTGCCGGCGCGCACCAGCCCCGGGAAGTGGCGCAGGAACAGCGCCGACAGCAAGGTGGCGATATGCAGTCCGTCGGAGTCGGCATCGGCGAGGATGATCACCTTGCCGTAGCGCAGGCCGTCGATGTTGTCGGTGCCCGGATCACAGCCGATGGCGACCGCGAGGTCATGCACTTCGGTCGAGGCCAGCACGCCCGAACTTTCCACTTCCCACGTGTTCAGGATCTTGCCGCGCAACGGCAGGATGGCCTGAAACTCCTTGTCGCGCGCCTGTCGCGCCGAGCCACCGGCGGAGTCGCCCTCGACCAGGAACAGCTCGGTGCGCGACAGATCCTGCGAGATACAGTCGGCGAGCTTGCCGGGCAGTGCCGGGCCCTGGGTGATTTTCTTGCGCACCACCTGCTTCTCGGTCTTGAGCCGCGCCGCGGCGCGCTCAATCGCGAGCTGGGCGATGGCGAGGCCAATCTCGTGATGCTGGTTCAGCCACAGCGAGAACGCATCGTGTGCCGCACCCTCGACGAAGGCCGCGGCCTGTCGTGACGACAGCCGCTCCTTGGTTTGCCCGGAGAACTGCGGGTCGGTCAGTTTCAGCGACAGTACGAAGCTGATCCGGTCCCAGACATCCTCCGGCGCCAGCTTGACGCCGCGCGGCAAGAGATTGCGGAAATCGCAGAACTCGCGCAGCGCATCGGTCAGGCCCGAGCGCAGGCCATTGACATGGGTGCCGCCCTGCGCGGTCGGAATCAGGTTGACGTAGCTCTCCTGCACCAGTTCGCCGTCGGGCACCCAGGCCAGGGCCCAGTCGACGACTTCGCTTTCCTTGGTCAGGTTGCCGACGAACAGCTCGGCCGGCAGCAGCTCGCGATCGGCCAGCTCGCCGCGCAGGTAATCGCGCAGGCCGTTCTCGTAATACCACTCGTTGCGCTCGCCGCTGGCCTCGTCGAACAGACGCACGGTCAGGCCGGGGCAGAGCACCGCCTTGGCGCGCAACAGATGCCGCAACGCGCGCACCGCGAACTTCGGTGTGTCGAAGTACTTCGCATCGGCCCAGAAGCGCACCCGGGTGCCGGTGTTGCGCTTGCCGACGCTGCCGATGATTTCCAGCGGCGACGAGCGGAAACCGTCCTGGAACTCCATCCGGTACTCGCTGCCGTCGCGCTTGATGAAGACCTCGACCTTCTTCGATAGCGCGTTGACCACTGACACGCCGACGCCATGCAGGCCACCGGAAAAGGTGTAGTTCTTGCCGCTGAACTTGCCGCCGGCGTGCAGGCGGGTCAGGATCAGTTCGACACCGGGAATCTTCTCCTCCGGATGGATGTCGACCGGCATGCCGCGGCCGTCGTCCGAGACTTCGCAGCTGCCGTCGGCATGCAAGACCACCTCAACCGTCTTCGCATGCCCGGCCAGCGCCTCGTCGACCGCGTTGTCGATCACTTCCTGCGCCAGATGGTTCGGCCGCGTGGTGTCGGTGTACATGCCGGGCCGGCGCTTGACCGGGTCGAGACCCGACAGGACTTCGATATCGGCGGCGTTGTAACGGGTGCTCATGCGGTCGGGGGCTGTCATGCGGAAAGGCGGCAGGATGCGCGGCGGGGCAGGGGCGGTCAAGGCGCCTGAATCCGAGCCGACGCGCAAGCTACTGATTTGTCGCGAGTTCTCGCTGAGGGGGCGGCAAATCCGCTAGAATGCCGCTTTCCAGCGCCCCCTATCCCCATGACTCGTCTCATTTTCGTTACCGGTGGCGTGGTGTCCTCGCTTGGCAAGGGCATCGCCGCGGCCTCGCTGGCCGCCATCCTGGAAGCCCGCGGCCTGCGGGTGACCATGATGAAGCTCGATCCCTACATCAACGTCGACCCGGGCACGATGAGCCCGTTCCAGCACGGCGAGGTCTACGTCACCGACGACGGTGCCGAGACCGACCTCGATCTCGGTCACTACGAGCGCTACGTGCGCGTGCATCTCACGCGCAAGAACTCGATCACCACCGGCCGCATCTACGAGAACGTGATCCGCAAGGAGCGTCGCGGCGACTACCTCGGCGGCACCGTGCAGGTGATTCCGCACATCACCGACGAGATCAAGCGCTGCATCTTCGAGGCCACCAACGGCTTTGACGTCGGCCTGGTCGAGATCGGCGGTACCGTCGGCGATATCGAATCCCTGCCTTTCCTCGAAGCCATCCGCCAGATCCGCAGCGAGCGCGGCCCGGAGCAGGCGATCTTCATGCACCTGACCCTGGTGCCGTGGATCGCCGCGGCCGGCGAGCTCAAGACCAAGCCGACCCAGCACTCGGTCAAGGAGCTGCGCTCGATCGGTATCCAGCCCGACATCCTGCTCTGCCGCAGCGAGCAGCCGCTGCCCGATGGCGAGCGGCGCAAGATCGCGCTGTTCACCAACGTGCCCGAGAACGCGGTGATCAGTTGCATCGACGTGGCCAACATCTACCGCCTGCCACTGTGGCTGCACGAGCAGCAGCTTGACCAGATCGTGGTCGAGCGCTTGCGCCTCGACGACAAGGCAGGCCCGGCCGATCTGTCCGAGTGGGCGGCGGTGGTCGATGCCTTCGAGAACCCGGTCGACGAGGTCACTGTCGCCATCGTCGGCAAGTACGTCGATCACCAGGATGCCTACAAGTCGCTGGCCGAGGCGCTCAAGCACGGCGGCCTGCGCCAGCGTACGCGGGTCAAGCTGAAGTGGCTTGAATCCGAGCAGGTCGAGAAGGAAGGCGACAAGGTACTGGCCGATGTCGACGCGGTGCTGGTGCCGGGTGGTTTCGGCGACCGCGGTTTCGAGGGCAAGGTGCTGACTTCGAAGTACGCGCGCGAACACGGTGTGCCGTACTTCGGCATCTGCTACGGGATGCAGGCGGCGGTGGTCGATGTCGCCCGCCATCTGGCCGGGCTTGAAGGCGCCAATACCACCGAGAACGACAAGCAGTGCGCGCATCCAGTGATCGGCCTGATCACCGAGTGGCGTACCACCAGCGGCGAGATCGAACGCCGCAATGAGGCCTCCGATCTCGGTGGCACCATGCGCCTCGGCCTGCAGGAATGCCGGCTCAAGCCAGGCAGCAAGGCGCGCGAGATGTACGGCAAAGACGTCGTCGCCGAGCGTCATCGCCATCGTTACGAGTTCAACAACCGCTACCGCAGTCAGCTCGAGGAAGCCGGGCTGGTGATCAGCGGCAAGTCGATGGACGACACCCTGGTCGAGATGGTCGAGTTGCCCGGGCACCCGTGGTTTGTCGCCTGCCAGGCGCACCCGGAATTCCTGTCGACGCCGCGCGACGGCCATCCGCTGTTCATCGGCTTCGTCCGCGCGGCGCGTGAGCACAAGGCCGGCGGCCGCCTGCTCAAGGAAGTGAAGGCATGAACCTCTGCGGTTTCGAGGTCGGCCTCGACCAGCCGTTCTTCCTGATCGCCGGCCCCTGCGTGATCGAGTCGCTGCAGCTGCAGCTCGACACCGCCGGCCAGCTCAAGGAGATCACGTCGGCGCTGGGCATCCCTTTCATCTTCAAGTCGAGCTTCGACAAGGCCAATCGCACTTCCGGCACCAGCTTCCGCGGCCCGGGGCTGGAAGAAGGCCTCAAGGTCCTGGCGGAGGTGAAGCGCCAGCTCGACGTGCCGGTATTGACCGACGTGCACGAGTACACGCCGATGGACGAGGTCGCCAGCGTCGTCGACGTGCTGCAGACGCCGGCCTTCCTGTGCCGGCAGACCGACTTCATCCAGAAGGTGGCGAGCGCCGGTCGCCCGGTGAACATCAAGAAGGGCCAGTTCCTCAGCCCTTGGGAGATGAAGCACGTCGCCGCCAAGGCGATGGCCACCGGCAACGCCCAGATCATGGTCTGCGAGCGTGGTGCGAGCTTCGGTTACAACAATCTCGTCTCTGACATGCGCTCGCTCGCGGTGATGCGCGACACCGGCTGCCCAGTGGTGTTCGATGCGACGCATTCGGTGCAGCTGCCCGGCGGCAGTGACGGCAAGTCCGGCGGCCAGCGCGAGTTCGTGCCGGTGCTGGCGCGCGCCGCGGTCGCGGTGGGGGTCGCCGGCCTGTTCATGGAAACGCACCCGAATCCCGAGGTCGCTCTGTCCGACGGCCCCAATGCCTGGCCGTTGCCGAAGATGCGCGCGCTGCTCGAACACCTGCTGGAGCTCGATCGCGTCACCAAGCGCAACGGCTTCCTCGAATCCCGGCTCTGATCCACAACTTTTGATCCACACGTAACGAGACAACATGACCACGATCGCCCACGTCCACGCCCGCGAAATCCTCGACTCTCGCGGCAATCCCACGCTGGAAGCGGAAGTCACGCTGAGTTCCGGCCATATGGGCCGTGCCGCCGTGCCCTCGGGCGCTTCGACCGGCACCAAGGAGGCGGTCGAGCTGCGCGATGGCGACAAGACGCGCTACCTCGGCAAGGGCGTGAAGAAGGCCGTCGGCAACGTCAATGGCGCGATCGCCGAAGCGCTCAAGGGCTTCGATGCCGCCGATCAGGCCGGCCTCGATCGCAAGCTGATCAACCTCGATGGCACCGAGAACAAGGGCCGGCTCGGCGCCAATGCGCTGCTCGGCGTGTCGATGGCGGCGGCGCATGCGGTGGCCGCGTCACGCAAACTGCCGCTGTGGGCGCATCTGGCCGGCGGCCGCGAGGCCGTGCTGCCGGTGCCGATGATGAACATCATCAATGGCGGTGCGCATGCCGACAACAATGTCGACATGCAGGAATTCATGGTGCTGCCGGTCGGCTTCTCGTCGTTCGCCGAGTCGCTGCGCGCCGGCACCGAGATCTTCCACTCGCTGAAGTCGGTGCTGAAAGCACGCGGCCTGTCGACCTCGGTCGGCGACGAGGGCGGTTTCGCCCCCGACCTTCGCTCCAATGAAGAAGCGCTGGAAACCATCCTCGAAGCGATCGGCAAAGCCGGCTACAGCGCTGGCGATGACGTGCTGCTTGGACTCGACGTGGCCAGCTCGGAATTCTTCGAGAACGGCAAGTACAACCTGGTCGGCGAGGGCAAGCGGCTGTCGTCGGAGCAGTTCGTCGATTTCCTCGCCGGCTGGAGTGCGCAGTACCCGATCATCACCATCGAAGACGGAATGGCCGAGCACGACTGGGACGGCTGGAAGCTGCTCACCGAGCGTCTCGCTGGCAAGGTGCAGCTGGTCGGCGACGACCTGTTCGTCACCAACCCGAAGATTTTCCGCGAGGGCATCGACAAGGGCATCGGCAACGCGATTCTCATCAAGGTCAACCAGATCGGTACTCTGACCGAGACGCTGGAAGCCATCGCCATGGCCGATGCCGCGCGCTATGCCGCGGTGATCTCGCATCGCAGCGGTGAGACCGAGGACACCACCATCGCCGACATCGCGGTGGCGACCACGGCGACGCAGATCAAGACCGGCTCGCTGTGCCGCAGCGATCGCGTCGCCAAATACAACCAGCTGCTTCGCATTGAAGAAGCACTCGGCGACAAGGCACGCTTTGCCGGCCGCGACGCCTTCGTCAGCCTCAAGCGCTGATCCGGAGCCCGCTTGCGTCGCCTTTGGCTCCCCGCCCTGCTGCTGCTGGCGCTCGCCGGCCTGCAGGTGCGTTTCTGGTGGGGCGCCGGTGGCTGGGAGCAGGCGCAGGAAGTGCGCGCCAAGGCGCATGCGCAGCAGGCGGAGAATGCGCGGCTGCAGTTGCGCAATGACGCGCTCGCAGCCGAGGTCGAGGACCTCAAAAGTGGCGAGGCCGCGGTCGAGGAGCGCGCGCGCAGCGAACTCGGCATGGTCAAGCCGGGTGAAACTTTCTATCGCGTGGTCAAGCCCGGCACCCAGGCGCCGATGCCCGAGCCGCCGCCGGTGCGTCCGCCGACCGCCGAGGACCCGGCGCGGTGACCTGGGCCATTCTTCCCGCGGCGGGCCGTGGTGCACGCTTTGGTGCCGAGCTGCCCAAGCAGTACCTGCAGATCGCTGGCCGCAGCCTGCTTGAACACAGCGTTCGCGGCGTGCTCGCCAGCAGCGACGTCGACGGCGTGATGGTGGCTTTGGCGCCCGATGATGCGCATTGGCCGGGATGGCGCGAGATCGACGGTCGTCCGATCTATACCTGCATCGGCGGCAACGAGCGTGCCGATTCGGTGCTGGCGGCCTTGCAGGCCTTGCCGGCGACCGTCAGCGACGAGCAATGGGTGCTGGTGCATGACGCCGCGCGGCCCTGCCTGCGGCCACGCGATCTTGAACGCCTGTTGCAGGTCGGCAAGACCGATCCGGTCGGTGCGCTGCTGGCCGCACCGGTGCGTGACACCTTGAAGCGCGCCGACCACCTCGGTCACAGCCAGAGCACCGAGCCGCGCGAGTGGCTGTGGCGCGCATTGACGCCGCAACTGTTCCGTCGCGGCGGATTGACGCGGGCGCTCACCGCGGCACTCAAGGCCGGCGCGCGCGTCACCGACGAAGCGATGGCGATGGAGCGGCTCGGCCTGCGCCCCTGCCTGGTCGAGGGCAGCGAGGACAACCTCAAGGTCACCACACCCGCCGATCTGGCTTTGGCCGAGTTCGTGCTGTCGAGGATTCACGCATGAGTATCCGCGTCGGTTCGGGTTTCGATGTCCATGCCTTTGGCGACGGTGACCATGTCGTGCTCGGTGGTGTACGCATTCCACACGATCGTGGCCTGCAGGCGCATTCCGACGGCGACGTCGCGATCCACGCACTGTGCGATGCGTTGTTGGGTGCACTGGCGCTGGGTGATATCGGCCGGCACTTCCCGCCTTCCGATCCGCAGTGGAAGGGCGCCGACAGTCGCGCCTTCCTGCGCCATTGCCGCGGGCTGATCGAGTCGCAAGGTTGGCGCCTGGGCAATGCCGACCTGACCATCATTTGCGAGCGACCAAAGATCGGTCCACATGCCGAGGCAATGCGCGCGGTGCTCGCTGCCGATCTCGACGTCGACGTCGAAGCGGTGAGCGTCAAGGCGACCACCACCGAGAGGCTCGGCTTCACCGGTCGTGGCGAAGGCATTGCCGCGCAGGCGGTGGTGCTGTTGCAGCGCGCATGAGCCTTCCACGCGCCTTTGGCGACTCGGTGCTGTCGGCGCGCTTTCGCAGTGTGCCGGAGGATTTCCTGGTCGAGGAACTGTCCGGCTTCGAGCCCTCGGGCGAGGGCGAACATCTGCTGCTGACGATCGAAAAGCGCGGCATGAACACCGTGTTCGCCGCCAAGCAGATCGCGCGCTGGGCCGGCATCAGCGAAATGGGCGTGGGCTATGCCGGGCTCAAGGATCGCCACGCCGTGACCCGGCAGCGCTTCTCCGTGCATCTGCCCAAGCGGGTGGCGCCCGACATCGACGCATTGCAGAGCGATGAGCTACGCGTGCTCGACGCGCAGTGGCATTCGCGCAAGCTGCCGCGCGGCGCGCTGGCAGGCAACCGCTTCGAACTGCGCCTTCGCGACGTGCGCGGCGAGCGACCTGCGATCGCGTTGCGACTGCAGACGATCGCTACGCAAGGGCTGCCCAACTATTTCGGCGAGCAGCGTTTCGGCCGTGATGGCGACAATGTCGAGGCGGCACGACGCATGTTCGCCGGCGAGCGTGTCCGCCGCGAGCAGCGCAGCATCTACCTGTCCGCCGCGCGTTCGGAGATGTTCAACGCCGTGCTCGCGGCGCGGGTGCAGGCAGACAACTGGCTGGGTGGACTCGATGGCGAGGTGTGGATGCTCGATGGCCGGCAGAGCGTATTCGGTCCCGAGCCGATGAGTGCTGATCTGCAGGAGCGCGTGGCGCAATTGGATATCCATGCCACCGGGCCACTGTGGGGACAGGGCGAAGCGCGCGTGGCGGGCGCGACCAGGGCGCTGGAGTCCGACGTGCTGGAGCCGTTCGCCGATCTGCGCGCCGGTCTCGAAGCGGCTGGGCTGAAGCAGGAGCGACGCGCCCTGCGCATCCGCGTCGCCGATCTGCAGCACGCGTGGGAAGCGGACGATGTCCTGCACGTGAGCTTCGCCTTGCCACCGGGCAGTTACGCCACTGGCGTGCTGGCGGAGCTGGGCGAAGTCTCGAGCTGAGCTGCGGTTCGAACGAGCGGAGCCTAGTCCGCCGCTGATCCGCGCTCCCCAGGTCGCGCCGGTGCCAGCAAGGCCAGCGTCGCGCCGGTGCCGCCCATTGCTTCCGGTGCCGAGGCGAAGGCGAGTACGTCCGCGCGCTGGCGCAGCATCAGGTCGACCAGTCCCTTCAGCACCGAGCCTTCGCCGGCGCTGCGCAGGCCTTTGCCGTGGATGATGCGCACGCACAGGCGGCCTGCCAGGCGTGCGTCGCCAAGAAATCGACGCAGCAGTGATTCCGCGTCGCTGGCGCGCAGGCTGTGCAGGTCGATCTCGTCCTGCACGCTGTAGTGGCCGCGGCGCAGCGCCTTGAGGATTTTCTCCGCGACTTCCGGGCGGCGATAGGCCAACGACTCCTCGCCGGCAAGTCGCAGGTCGTACTCGCTGGGTCGACGCGACAGGCGCAGGGCCTCCTGCTCGTCGAGTTCGCGGCGGCGCGCGCGCGGGCTGGGCTTGGGGCGCGGCGGCGGGGCTTCAGGCGCAGGCAAGGGGCGCACTTCGCCGATCGCGTCGCGGAACAGCGCGGCATCGTCCTCGTCGACAGGGGCAGGCTTGCGGCTCATGCAGCAAGCCTAACCGAGGCGACGGGTCGGGGCAGCGGGCTTCCGCTATCATTGTCGTTTGCTTCGCAAGCCCCACTCCTGATGCGCGTTCTGATCAGCAACGACGACGGCGTCGATACGCCCGGCATCCTCGCCCTCGCCGAGGGGCTGCGTGGCGCCGACCATGCAGTCACCGTGGTGGCGCCTGATCGCGACCGTTCCGGCGCCAGCAACTCGTTGACGCTGGACCAGCCGATCCGCGCCCGCCCGCTGCGCGAGAGTGTCTGGCAGGTGGCGGGCACGCCGACCGACTGCGTGCACCTGGCGCTATCCGGCCTGCTCGATGCCGACCCTGATATCGTCGTCTCCGGGATCAACAACAGCGCCAACCTCGGCGACGACGTGATCTATTCCGGCACCGTCGCCGCGGCGATGGAGGGGCGCTTTCTCGGCCTGCCGGCGGTGGCGATGTCGCTGGTCACCCGCGAAGGCAGTGGCCGCCACTTCGAGGCCGCGGCCAGGGCGGCGGTGGCGATCATCGCGCGACTGCGCGATGACCCGCTGCCGGCCGATACCATTCTCAACGTCAACGTGCCGGACCTTCCGTGGAGCGAGATCCGCGGTTTCGAGGTCACCCGCCTCGGCCACCGCCATCGCGCCGAACCCTGCATCCGCCAGGACGATCCGCGCGGACGGCCGATCTGGTGGATCGGCCCGCCCGGTCCCGCGCAGGACGCCGGTGCTGGCACCGACTTCCATGCGGTGCGCACCGGCAAGATCTCGATCACCCCGATTCATGTCGACCTCACCCGTTACCAGGCGCTGGAGAAGGTCGCTGGATGGGTCGACGGGCTGGGCGCCAGCCTGGCGGCCCAGGCATGACGCCGCGCTTCCACATGAAGCCCGAGGCGATGGGCCAGGGCATGACCTCGCAGCGCGCCCGCGACCGCCTGGTCGAGCGCCTGCGCAGTGACGGCGGCATCCGCGACGAGCGCGTGCTGACCGCGATCCGCACCGTGCCGCGGCATCTGTTCATCGACGAAGCCCTGGCCAGTCGCGCCTACGAAGACACCGCGTTGCCGATCGGCTGTGGCCAGACCATCTCCCAGCCCTGGGTAGTGGCGCGCATGAGCGAGGCGCTGATCGAGACAAGGCTGCCCAAGCGCGTACTGGAGATCGGCACCGGTTCGGGTTATCAGGCGGCCGTGCTGGCGACGCTCGGCATCGAGGTCTTCAGCGTCGAGCGGATCGAAGAACTGCTGCGCGTGGCACGACGCCGCTTCCGCAATCTCGGCCTCAATATCCGCACGCGCCACGACGACGGCCGCATCGGCTGGCCGGAGTACGCACCTTTCGACGCCATCATCGTCACCGCCGCCGGGCCGGCCCTGGACCAGGCCCTGCTCGACCAGCTCGCCGATGACGGTTGCCTGGTTGCGCCGGTGGGCGGGCCGAACGGGCAACGGCTGCTGCGCCTGCGCCGCGAAGGCGAAAGCATCGCCAGCGAAGACCTCGGCGGCGTCGTGTTTGTACCTCTTTTACCCGGGACGCTCTGAATGCGCCTGTTTGGCCCGATCTACGATCGCTGCATCGTGTTGTCCCGTCACCGTCATGCGCCTTGGTACCTCGGCTTGGTCAGTGCCATCGAGTCGATTTTCTTCCCGGTGCCGCCCGATGTGATGTTGGCACCGATGTCGCTGGCACAGCCCAAGCGCTGGTGGCGATTGGCGTTGATCACCACCGTTGCTTCGGTGCTCGGCGGCTTGATCGGTTATGCACTCGGCATGTTCGCGCTCGACCTGGTACTGCCGCTGATCGAGCGCGCCGGAAAGATGGAAACCTATACGCTGGTGCGCGATCTGTTCGCCCGCTACGGTGTGTGGATCATGTTCGTCGCCGCCTTCACGCCAATTCCGTTCAAGGTGTTCACCGTCGGCGCCGGCGCTGCGTCGATGGCCGTGTTGCCGTTCGCGCTGTCCGCCTTCATCGGGCGTGGCATGCGTTTCTTCCTGGTGGCCGGGCTGATCGCCTGGGGTGGGCCGCGCTTCGAGCCGCATCTGCGCCGTTACATCGAAGTTGTGGGTTGGGTGGTCGCAGTGCTGATCCTCGGTGCCATCGCCTGGCTGCGGTGGCACGAATGATTTCCGTGCTGCGTCACGCACTGCTGTTGATCCTTTGCGCGTTGCTTCTGGCCTGCGGCCAGTCGCGCATCGTCAAGCGCGAGTATCCCGGTGAGCCGCGGCGCGGTGCGCCGGTGCAGGTGATCGATGGCGCCTACAAGGTGCGCAAGGGTGACACGCTCTATGGCATCGCCTTCCGCCATGGTCTGGATTACCGCGATGTCGCCAATTGGAACCGTATTGGCGCGCCGTACACCATCTATCCCGGTCAGGTGCTGCGACTGCAGCCGTCGACGCGCACGGCGCAACGTCCGGCACCGCCGGCGCGCCAGCCCACGGCTCCCAACCGCCCGGTGACGACCATGCCGGCGCCGAGCAAGCCGCCTGCCAAGCCGTCACCGGCGTCGCCGTCGAAGCCCGCGCCAGCGGCTCCGGCTGCATCGCCTGTGCCCACGGTTGCGCCCGGTCGCTGGCAATGGCCGACGCTGGGGCAGGTCATCGCCCGCTACGTCGCCGGTGATCCCACCCAGCAGGGCATCGCCATCGCCGGCAAATCCGGGCAGCCAGTACAGGCCGCCGCCGATGGCGTGGTGGTGTACTCGGGTACCGGCCTGGTCGGTTATGGCGAGGTGATCATCGTCAAGCACAGCGACGAGTGGCTGTCGGCCTATGGCCACAACCGCCGCCGTCTGGTTGCCGAAGGCGAGGCGGTGAAGTCGGGGCAGACCATCGCCGAGCTCGGCCGCAGTGGTACCAGTCGCGACATGCTGCATTTCGAGATTCGCCGCAACGGCAAGCCGGTTGATCCGCTGACGCTGTTGCCGTCTCGCTGAGACTCAACCGGGAACCAGGAATCCGGCGACCACGCGTCGCCCTTCGCTGGCCAGTACGTTGAAGGTGCGCGCGGCAGCGCCACTGTCCATGGCTTCGAGTCCGACACCACGGCGCAATACCGAGGCCAGGACCGCTGCCGATGGAAACCGCTGGCGCAGGCCGGTGCCAAGCAGGATCACTTCCGGCTGCCACTCGAAAGCGGCCTCGAAATCTTCGGCCTGCAGGGCCTGACTCGATGCCGGTCGCCAGTTCTCCAGCAGCTGGTTGGGTGCCAGCAGAAAGCTGCAAGTCAGCGTGCGCTGATTGACCAGCACGCCATCCGCGCTCACGCCGCGCAGGACGTACCGGAACTCCGACGGGTCCTGGACCAGCTGCATCGCCGCCAATCTCAGCCTTTGGGCAGAACGATCATCGGCTTGTTGCGGCTGCGCCGGTACAGGATCGCGATATTGCCGATGCGGCCTACCAGCGCTGCGCCGGAGCCTTCCACCAGGGCTGCGATCCACGCGTCGCGCAGCTCGCGCTCGCCGGCGGCGACCTTGGCCTTGACCAGCTCGTGCTGTTCCAGCACCTGGTCGAGCTCGGCCAGCACGCCCTCGCTGACGCCCTTGTTGCCGAGCAGCAGAACCGGCTTGAGGTCGTGCGCCAGGCCACGCAGGTAGCGCTTCTGGACATTGGAAAGAACAGCGCTCATGGCGATCGGCACGGGTCGAAAAGGGGCGCTAGGGTATCATGCCGGCTGCTTCCGACCTTTTGACCGCATGGCCCGCAGCAAGTCCAGTCCACGCTGGCTCAAAGAGCACTTCGACGACCCCTTCGTGAAGAAGGCGCAGGCCGAGGGCATGCGCTCGCGTGCCGCCTACAAGCTCGAAGAGCTGCTCGAGCGCGATCGCTTGCTCAAGCCCGGCATGGTGGTGGTCGACCTCGGCGCCGCCCCGGGCGGCTGGTCGCAGGTGGTGCGGCGCGACCTCGGCGACAGCGGCCGGGTGATCGCGCTGGACATCC
>DASUOA010000206.1:0-4319 GCA_036276895.1 Arenimonas sp.
CGAGGTCGTCGTCGCGCAGGCCGCGGCCGAGGTAGTAGGCGTCCTCGCATTCGTTGACGTAAGGCGCGGTGCCCATGCCGCACAGATCGAACGCGGCATCGATGGCGGCCTGGTAGTCGGGCGCATAGTTGTCCCAATCCCAGCCACGGGTGGCAGTAGAGACCAGCGACATGTCGGCATAGTCGGTTTCCGCGCGGCGCGAGGCGTTGAAGTAGGCGGTGAACACCGCGCTCCCGAACTCGCGGGTGGTCTTGAAGTTGAGCTGGTTCTGCCGCTGCGGGCCCCAGCCTTTCCATTTCTCGCTGGTCTGGTGCAGGGCGCTGACGAAGGTGCGCCAGCCATGGCGGTCGCCGGTATCGATGCGGGCGAAGGTACGGCTGGCATTGTCGCTGCCGAGCGTCTGGTCGAGGCGCAAGGCGAAGTCGTACTCCGGCTCCGCGGTAATCACGCGCAACGTGCCGCCGAGATTGCTGGTGGAGGCGGTATCGAGGGTGCCGCCGCCTTGCGAGAGTTCGAGTACGCCGAGGTTCTCGGCGATCACCGCGCGGCCGACATGCAGGCCGTTGTGGTTGCCGTAGCTCTGGTCGCCGAGCGGCACCCGGTCGAGCGTGAAGCCCAGCTGCTGCTGGGTGAAGCCGCGGATCGAGATGCGCTTGGCCCAGCCGTAGCTGCCTTGCGCATCGGAATTGGTGAAATGCACGCCGGGCAGGCGGTCGAGCAGTTTCAGCAGGGACGTGCCGGCCGGATAACGCTCGGCCTCGAAGGCATCCATGCTCTGCACCTGGCGGGTTTCGCCGAGGCCGACGATGGACAGCTTGACGGTGACTTCCTCGAGTTCATCCACGCCCGCCGCTGGCGCGTCCTCGGCGGCCGGCGGCTCGTCCTGGGCTTGCGACAACGGCGAAAATCCCAGCGCGAGTGCAACCGCGAGGGCAAGCAGATTCGGCTTACTGGACATAGTGGCTCCCCTTGGCAAACGGTTGCCAATCCGGGTTCCGCGACACGAGGGCAACCTGCTCAGTCGCGCTCCGCACCCCGCCACTTGCCTGGCAATCCCCACTGCCGTGGCGAGCCTGAGTCGGCAGGCTAGCACATGTGTTACGAAAATGTGACGCAGCGCACGGGCGTTGGCCCGGCTTGCTGGCGGCGCTACGCTATGCGGCTTGGCCCAGCTGCGATTGCCGCAGCGGGCGCATCACGGAGCAAGGCATGCAAACCTGGTTGGTCACCGGCGGCGCCGGCTTCATCGGCGGCAATTTCGTGCGGCAAGTGGTGGCGGACGGTATCCGCATCGTCAACCTCGACGCCCTCACCTACGCCGGAAACCGCGACACGCTGGCGGGCCTCGACCCGCAGCGGCATGTGTTCGTGCATGGCGATATCGGCGACCGTACGCTGGTCGCGCGCTTGCTTGAGGCGTATCAGCCGAAGGCACTCATCAGTTTTGCCGCCGAGTCGCATGTCGATCGCAGCATCGACGGGCCGGCGGCTTTCGTGCAGACCAATGTGGTCGGCACGCTGAGCTTGCTGGAGGCGTCGCGCGATTACTGGAAGGCGCTGCCCGAGGGCGAGCGTTCGGCGTTCCGCTTCCTGCATGTGTCGACCGACGAGGTCTACGGTTCGCTCGGCGCCAGCGGCTACTTCACCGAGGAAACGCCGTACGCGCCGAACTCGCCGTACTCGGCCTCGAAGGCGGCGTCCGATCATCTGGTGCGCGCCTTCCACCACACCTACGGGCTGCCGGTGCTGACCACCAACTGCTCGAACAATTACGGTCCGTTCCAGTTCCCGGAAAAGCTCATCCCGCTGATCATCGCCCGTGCCCTGGCCGGCGAGCCGCTGCCGGTGTATGGCGATGGCAGCAATGTGCGTGACTGGTTGTATGTCGGCGACCACTGCGCCGCGATCCGCCGTGTGCTCGATGGCGGCCGGGTCGGTGAAACCTATAACGTCGGTGGCGATGCCGAGCGACAGAACATCGAGGTGGTGCGCACCCTGTGCGCGCTGCTGGATGCGCGCCGACCGCGCGGCGATCGACGGGGCTACGCCGAGCAGATCACCTTTGTCGCCGATCGCCCCGGGCATGACCGCCGCTATGCCATCGATGCTTCCAAGTTGAAGCGTGAACTCGGCTGGGCACCGGCGGTGAGCTTCGAGCAGGGCATGGCCGCCACCGTCGACTGGTATCTCGACAACCAGCCGTGGGTGCAGCGCGTACTCGACGGCTCGTATCGACTGGAAAGAATAGGAACCGCCGCATGAGCAGTGCGACCCGCAAGGGCATCATCCTCGCCGGTGGATCGGGCACCCGCCTGTATCCGATCACCCAGAGCATCAGCAAGCAGCTGTTGCCGGTGTACGACAAGCCGATGATCTACTACCCGCTCAGCGTGCTGATGCTGGCCGGCATCCGCGAGGTGCTGATCATCAACACCCCGCACGAGCAGGCGCTGTTCCAGCGTCTGCTCGGCGATGGCAGCCAGTGGGGCATGAAGCTCGAGTACGCGGTGCAGCCGAGCCCGGATGGCCTGGCGCAGGCCTTCCTGATCGGCCGCGAGTTTCTCGGCGGCGCACCGAGCTGCCTGGTGCTGGGCGATAACATCTTCCACGGCACCGGCCTCACCGGGCTGCTGAACCGCGCCGATGCCCGCCGCGATGCGGCGACGGTGTTCGGCTACTGGGTGCGCGACCCGGAGCGCTACGGCGTGGCCGAGTTCGACAGCAACGGGCGGGTGGTCGGGCTGGAAGAGAAACCGACGAAGCCGAAGTCCAACTACGCCGTCACCGGCCTGTACTTCTACGATGGACTGGCGCCGGATTACGCCGCCGAGCTGCGTCCGTCGCCGCGCGGCGAGCTGGAAATCACCGATCTCAACCGGCGCTATCTCGACGAAGGCCGGCTGCATCTGGAGCAACTCGGGCGCGGCTATGCCTGGCTCGATACCGGCACCCACGAATCGCTGGTCGAGGCGTCGAGCTACATCGAGACCATCGAACGCCGCCAGGGTCTGCGCGTCTGCTGCCCCGAGGAGATCGCCTTCTACAACCGTTGGATCGACGCTGCGCAGCTGCAGGCATTGGCGGCGCCGCTGGCCAAGAACGGTTACGGCCAGTACCTGCTCAGCCTGGTCGAGCGCGGGGAAGTCCGTTGAAGCTCATCGAAACCGACTTGCCGGGCTGCGTGGTGATTGAGCCGCGGGTGTTCGCCGACGAGCGCGGCTTCTTCTACGAGAGCTGGAACCAGCCGCGCTACGCCGAGGCCGGGCTGCCGATGCAGTTCGTGCAGGGCAATGTCTCGCGCTCGATCCGCGGCACCCTGCGCGGCTTGCACTACCAGTGGCCGAATCCGCAGGGCAAGCTGGTTAGCGTGCTCGAAGGCGAGGTCTGGGACGTGGCGGTCGATATCCGTCGTGGCTCGCCGAGCTTCGGGCGTTGGACGGCGGCTGTGCTGTCGGCCGAGAACAAGCGCCAGTTCTGGATTCCCGAGGGCTTCGCGCACGGCTTCGTGACGCTGAGCGAGACCGCGCTGTTCCATTACCTCTGCACCGCGGTCTATGACGCCGCGGCCGACGCCAATATCCGCTGGGACGATGCCGAGCTCGCCATCGACTGGCCGATGAGCGCACCGCTGCTGTCGCCCAAGGATGCCAAGGCGCCGTTCCTGTCGGAAATTGCCGCCGAACGCTTGCCGCTCTACGTCGGGACGCAGCGATGAGGGTCCTGCTGCTCGGCGCCGATGGCCAGGTCGGGCATGAACTGCGGCGCAGCCTATCCGCTCTTGGCGAGGTGGTGGCGTCGACGCAGCGCGGGCAGCTGCCGGATGGCAGTGCATGCGAAGCGGTCGATTTCTGCGAGCCAGGTGCGTTGGCGGCGCTGGTCGATCGCGTCGCACCGCAGCTGGTGGTCAATGCCGCCGCCTACACCGCAGTCGACAAAGCCGAGCAGGAGCCGCAACTCGCGCAGCGCATCAATGCCGAGGCGGTGGTGGAGATCGCCGCTGCCTGCGCCGCGCGCGCAGCGATGCTGGTGCATTACTCGACCGACTATGTCTTTGCCGGTGACGCCACGCATCCCTATCGCGAAGACGATGCTACCGGTCCGTTGGGCGTTTACGGCGAGAGCAAGCTTGCCGGCGAGCGCGCGCTGATCGAATCCGGCGCGCCGTATCGCATCTTCCGCCTGTGCTGGGTGTACGGCGCGCACGGACACAACTTTCTCAAGACGATGCTGCGCCTGGCCGGCGAGCGTGACGAGTTGCGCGTGGTCGCCGATCAGGTCGGCACGCCCACGCCGGCGCACTGGATCGCCGATGCCACCGC
>DASUOA010000207.1:0-3714 GCA_036276895.1 Arenimonas sp.
TTGGAATTCGCTGGCGGCCAGCTGTGGACGCGTGACCCCGGCCGCGAACCCGGCAGCCGCCTGCGCGTGCAGGTGCTGGCCCGCGACGTCAGTCTCGCCTTGCGGCCGGCGCAAGACAGCAGCATCCAGAATCTGCTGCCAGCCACCGTCGAGGCCATCGCCGATGACGAGCACGCCGCACTGGCGCTGGTCAGCCTGCGCCTGGGCGAAGCGGTGCTGCTGGCACGCGTCACCCGCCGCGCCATACACGAACTCGGCATTGCTCCGGGCGTGGCGCTGTGGGCGCAGGTGAAGTCGGTGGCGGTAATGGATTAGGCTCGGCCGATGTTGAACGCACTGCTCGCCATCGCTGCCGGCGCCAGCCTCGGTGCCTGGGCCCGCTGGGGCCTCGGCCTCTGGCTCAATCCGCGCAGCGGCGAACTGCCGCTGGGCACGCTGGCCGCCAATCTCATCGGCGGTTATCTGGTCGGCGTGGCGCTGGCGTGGTTGGCCGCGCATCCGACGCTGTCGCCGGAGTGGCGACTGTTCGCGGTCACCGGCCTGCTCGGCGGGCTGACCACCTTCTCGACATTTTCGGCCGAGATCGTCGACCTGTTGCAGCGGCAGCAACTCGGCTGGGCGTTGGGCGGCATCGCCCTGCATCTGCTCGGCTCACTGCTGATGACCGGGCTCGGCCTGTTCACCGTCCACGCGCTTCGCAACAGCGCCTGATACCCATCGGAAAAACCTCGCTTCGCCGCGCGCTTGACAACAGCATTTACAGCTGTAACCGTATGCATCGTTTACACCCGTAAGCGAAGGCAAAGGATGCATCGATACCGAACCGCCCTGATCGCCGCTCTGGCGCTGGCCGCTCTCGCCAGCGCGGGCTGCAGCTCGCGCTCGCGCGGCGTGATGCCCGCGCCGGACACGGATGTCGGCGTGGCGCTGATCGTCCCGACCGGCGCCGAGCGAATGCAGCTGCAGGCCAACCAGGCCTTCCAGATGGCGTTTCCGGTGCACGACCCGCTGCCGGACTACCCCGTCGGCCTGATCGCCGCCGGACACGACGAGATCGCCGTCTGCGTCGATATCGTCATCACCGCCGAAGGCACACTCGACCGCGCAACGTCCCTGTTTGCGCAACCGCAATGCCCGCTCGATGCGAACTCGCTGCCGGAGCCGTTCGTGAGCGCGACGCTGGCGGCTGTACGGCAGTGGCGCTTCGTGCCCGCCGAAGTTTGTCGTTTTCCCGAAG
Source organism: Arenimonas sp. (assembly GCA_036276895.1). Lineage (GTDB taxonomy): Bacteria > Pseudomonadota > Gammaproteobacteria > Xanthomonadales > Xanthomonadaceae > Arenimonas. Next base: position 1,238 of record DASUOA010000207.1, read on the forward strand.
GCGTCGAGGTCAACCGCGAATGCATCGGCGAAGACGTCACCCTGCATCCCGTGCCGATCCGCATGGGTCTGGTCTTCACCTTCCGCCTCGTCGACGGCCGACCGCAGGTCGCGCACCGCATCGACGCCACAACGCCCTGAATCGATTTCACGTAACTGGAGCTCCTTGAATGCCAACCACCATCGACATCAGCGAAGCCGAATCGGTCGTGATGGAAGTGCTGTGGCAGCACAGCCCCGCCACTGCCGAGGAGGTGGTCGCGGCACTGGCCAGCCAGCAGGACTGGCAGGAGGCCACCATCAAGACCCTGCTGGGCCGCCTGCTGAAGAAGGGCGCGCTGCGCGCCGAGAAGGATGGCCGCCGCTACCTCTACGCACCCCTGCTCAAGCGCGAGCAATGGCTGTCGCAGGAAAGCGAAGGCCTGCTCGACCGACTGTTCGGTGGCCGCGTGGCGCCCTTGGTGGCGCACTTCGGCAAACACCGCAAGCTCAGCCGCAAGGACATCGCCGAACTCAAGCGACTGATCGAGGAGCTCGACCATGGCCGCTGATCTCTGGCGTGAACTGTCGGAACTGCTGCTGGCAGTCAGTGCCGCGCTGCTGCTGATTGCCGCCTTGCGCAAGCCAGCGCGGCATCTCTTCGGCGCCCGCGCTGCCTATGCCCTTTGGATCACACTGCCGCTCGCCGCACTGGCGATCCTGCTGCCGGCGCCGCGAGTACCGCCGGTGCCGGTGCAGGCCATGACTTCGACTGTGGGCGCCAGCGGCATTGCCGCTACCAATGTCGGCGCCGCGCCCTTCGATCCGCTGCCTTGGCTGCTGCTCTGGGCCAGTGGTGCGGTGCTGACGATGCTGTGGTTGGGCTACCGGCAATACCGCTTCCAGCGTGAACTTGGTGAGCTGCACCCGGCCGTCGATGGCAGCCATCGCAGTGCCTTCGCGCAAGTGCCGGCACTGGTCGGTCTGCTGCGCCCGCGCATCGTGCTGCCTGCGGACTTCGAGCAGCGCTACCGCACCGATGAGCAGGCGCTGGTGCTGGCGCATGAACGCGCGCACCTGCACCACTTTGACGCCTGGGCCAATGCCGCAGCCGCGCTGGCGCTTTGCCTGCTGTGGTTCCACCCGCTGGCCTGGTGGGCGCTGGGTCGCTTCCGCTTCGACCAGGAACTGGCCTGCGATGCCCGCGTGCTTGATGCCGCGCCGCAAGCGCGCCGCGCCTACGCCGACGCCCTGCTGAAAACCCAGCTGCACGCCGACGCCGCCTGGCGTCTGCCGCTCGGCTGCCATTGGCAATCCAGCCATCCACTTATGGAGAGAGTCGCCATGTTGAAACGGATGCAACCAACACCCGCACGACGCCTTTCCGGGCTCGCCCTGATCATTGGCCTGTGCTGCGCCGCGGCTGCAGCGGCCTGGGCGTCACAACCGCAGCTGGCGACACCGGCCGAGAATGCCGCGAAGCTGGATGTGCAGTTGGACATCGTCGTGGATGGCAGCATCGGGGCCAAGCCGGACATCCGGGTAAGCAGCGGCGAAGCGTTTTCCTTTGCGGTGGAAGAGGGCGACGTCAAGGTCAGCGGCGACGTCGTCGCCATACTGCAGGACGATGGCTTGATCCTGCTGAAGGCCGAAGTGCGCCGCAATGGAAACCTGATCGGCAATCCGACGCTGCAGTTCGACCCCGATCGTGGTGCGCGCATCAAGATTGGCGGCGAACGCGCAGGAGAGGCGTTTGAGATGGACGTGCGTGCGACGATAGTCGACGACACGCCGCGCCTGCTGCAGTCGCTGCAATCCGACGATGCCCTTGCACCGCCGAAGTACCCGGCCAAGGCGAAAGCAGCTGGCATCAGCGGCAGAGTCCTGCTGCATGTGGAGGTTCTGCCCGATGGCCGTGTCGGCGATGTGAAGGTAGTAGAGGCGACCCCAGTCGGAACGTTCGAGAAGGCAGCAACCGATGCAGCGCGCAACTGGCGCTTCAATCCGGTACGCAAGAACGGCATCCCGGTTGTTGGTTGGCTGGAAATCCCGGTTCAGTTCACGGCGGACGACAAGCCTGCCGATGGCGAAACAGCAGCCAACGTAGCGCTAGCCCCTGCGGAATCACAGTCCAGCAGGGGTGCTGCAAGCACCGACAGCGGCGCCGTGATGATGGAAGTCGCCGATGCTGACCAACGAAAGCCCGAAAACCCCTTACTCGCGCGTGCCACGCCGCCGGCGTATCCGGCGTCGGCAGTGCAGGCTCACATCGGCGGCAAGGTGGTTCTGAGGATTCAAGTGAATGCCGATGGCAGCACCGGCGAGATCAAGGTCGAAGAGAGTTCCGGGCATGAGTCGCTCGATCTCTCTGCTGCTGCCGCCGCGTCGCAGTGGCGCTTCAATCCAGGCAAGAAGAATGGCAAGTCCGTCGGCGGCTGGGTGCTGGTACCCGTCACATTCTCTCCCGACCGTGAGTCTTCAATCGCGACGCAATCCAGC
>DASUOA010000208.1:0-5285 GCA_036276895.1 Arenimonas sp.
GTGAAAAACTGGCAGTTGCTGCAGTCGCTGCCCGGCTTGAAGCTCGGGTGCTGCACCTTGGAGGCGTCCTCGCTGTAGGCCAGCGCCTTGGCCTGCGGGTTGTCCAGCGGCAGTCGCTTGAGCGCCTGGGCCTGCACGCGCTGCGAACCGACCACGGCGACAAAGGGCAATGCCACGACGACCGCGGCCTGGATCAGGAAGCGACGACGGGAAGGTTGGATCGGCTGCATGGCGTGTCCTCCGGAATCTGGCGCCAACTCTACGCCGGCCGCCGCGAGCCTTCCATGAACGGCCGCCGGCCTTGGACAACGGCCCTGGAGCTGTCGCTCCGGAACCGCTCCGTTACACTTCGCCCCATGAGCACGCCCACCTTCGACCACGACCGCTTCGCCGGCTGCGCCGCGCAGATCATCACCCACACCCGCGAGTTGGCCGCCAAGGGCTGGACGCCCGCCACGGCCGGCAATTTCTCGGTCCGAATGGACCCGAACCACGCGGCCATCACCAGCTCTGGCCGAGACAAGGGCCGCCTGACCGAGGCCGACATCATGGTGGTCGACCTGGACAACCGCCCGGTGGCCACGCAGCTCCGCCCTTCCGCGGAAACCGCGCTGCACACCCAGCTGTACCGCCGCTTCCCGGATGTCGGCGCGGTGCTGCATACGCATTCGCCGACCCAGACCATCGCCGGCCTGCTGCACGCCGCCGACGGCCGCGTGCGCCTGCAAGGCTACGAGCTGTTGAAGGCGCTGCGCGGCCAGCACACCCACGACGCCACCTTCGATTTGCCGGTGGTGCCGAACTCGCAGGACATGGACGAGCTGACCGCCCACGTCGACCGCGCGCTGGAAGGTACCAACCCGTGGGGTTACCTGATCGCCGGTCACGGCCTGTACGCCTGGGGCGCCGATATCAGCGAAGCCCGCCGGCATCTTGATGCCTTCGAATTCCTGCTCGCCTGCGAGCTGGAAATGCGCCGCCTGCGCTGACGCCCCCCGCTTCCGGAGACGATTTGATGAGCCGCCTGCGCATCTTCAACGAGAACGACCCAAGCACCGTCCTGCTAGAAACCGATCACCATGTGGTGATGGGGCGTGAGCTCGCCGCCATCGGCGTGCGCTTCCAGCAATGGGAGCCGGCGCACGCGCTGGAGCCGGGCGCATCGCCCGAAGCGGTGATGGATGCCTACCGCAGCGACATCGAACGCCTGGTGCGGCAGTACGGTTTCCGCAGCGTCGATGTGGTCAGCATCGCGCCGGACCACCCCGATCGCGAGGCGATGCGCGCCAAGTTCCTCGACGAGCACTACCACAAGGAAGACGAGGTGCGCTTCTTCGTCGCCGGCGACGGCCTGTTCACCCTGCACGTCGGTGAAAAGGTCTACGAAGTGCTGTGCGTCGCCGGCGACCTGATCGGCGTGCCTGACGGTCTCACCCACTGGTTCGACATGGGCCCGGAGCCCTACTTCATCGCCATCCGCTTCTTCACCGAGCCGGACGGCTGGATCGGCTATTTCACCGGAACCGACATCGCCCAGCGCTTTCCGCGCTACGAAGCCGGGCAGGCAATCTGATGAAGGCCATCCTCACCGACATCGAAGGCACCACCAGCAGCATATCCTTCGTTAAAGACGTGCTGTTCCCTTACGCCCGGCGCGCCCTGCCCGGCTTCGTCGCCCGGCGCGGCGGCGAACCCGCGGTACGCCGCTGGCTCGATGCCGTGGCGGTGGAGAACGGCGGCCTGTGCGATGACGCGATGATCGTCGAGGTGCTGCAGGGCTGGATCGACGAGGACCGCAAGCACACCGCGCTCAAGGCGCTGCAGGGCATGATCTGGCAGGACGGCTATGCCGGCGCCGACTTCAAGGCGCACATCTACCCGGATGCCGCCAAGCTGCTGAAGGCCTGGCATGCCGATGGACTGCCGCTGTATGTGTATTCGTCGGGATCGGTGCCGGCGCAGCAGCTGTTCTTCGCGCACAGTGATGCCGGAGACCTGCGGGCCCTGTTTTCCGGCTGGTTCGATACCGAAATCGGCGGGAAGCGCGAGGCAGACAGCTATCGAAGCATCGCCGCACGCATTGGATTGTCCGCCGATGACATCGTTTTCCTCTCCGATGTGGTCGAAGAGCTCGACGCCGCTCGCGAGGCCGGCATGCGCACCGTGCTGCTCGACCGCCGCAGCGACTATCCGCAGCCGCGACTGGGCGCCGCCACCCACGGCCATCGCCGTGCCGAAAGCTTCACCGACATCGACATCGGCAACGCGTTGGGCTGATCCACGACGCGGCCGCGCGCGAATGCGGGCATGATGGTGCCCCGCATTCACCCGGTAGTCGTTGACCATGCAAGACGATTCAATCGCCAGCGGCGAAAAGCAAGGCCTGGCGCCGATCGAAGCCATCGAGGCGCGCATCCTCGGCAGCCTGATCGAGAAGGAAGCAACCACGCCGGATGCCTATCCGCTGACCGCCAATGCCGTGCAGCTGGCCTGCAACCAGAAGAACAACCGCGAGCCGGTGATGGAGCTCGAGCCCGGCGCCGTCGGGCATGCCCTGCGCGAACTCGAACGCAAGGGACTGGTCGCCTCGGTGCATGGTGCCCGCGCGCAGCGCTACGAACATCGCTTCGCGAAGTTCTATTCGGTCACTGGCAAGCAGCAGGCTTTGCTGTCGGTGATGCTGCTGCGCGGCCCGCAGACCGTCGCGGAATTGCTCAGCCGCTGTGAGCGGCTCACCGACCTCGCCGACGCCGAGGATGTACGCGTCACACTGGAGCGACTGATGCAGCGCTCGCCGGAGCTGGTGGTCAAGCTCGGGCGCGCGGCGGGACAACGCGAAGACCGCTACATGCACCTGCTGTGCGGCCCGGTCTCGGCAGACGATTTCAGCGCTGTCGCCGACTCGACCGCGCCGCGCCGGGCGGCATTGGAGGCGCGCGTCGAAGCACTGGAAATCGAGCTTGCCGACTTGCGCGAGCAGGTGCAGGCCTTGCTCAACGCACGTCAGGAATGATCCGCCGCAGGCGTCAGAAGCGCTCGCTCGAGGGCAGATAGCGCCACTGCGCGACCGGCATCCGGGCCAGTCCAACCCGACCGATGCGCAGTCGTTTCAAGCTCTGCACCTGCAGGCCAACGGACTCGCACAGGGCTGCAATCTGCCCGGGCAGCACCCCGCACATCGCGAAACGCAGCCGGTTCTCACTCTGCCAGCTGACCTTGGCGGTGGCGCGACGATAGATGGCGTGGGCGTTGCCGTGGCACAGCCGGTCGAGGGTGTCGTCCGCGACCTTGCCGGCAACTTCGGCCACGAATTCCTGCTCGATACGCGCGCCGTCTTCGCTAGCGCGCCGCAACACGCGGCCATCCTGGGTGAATACCTGCAAGCCGCTGGCCTCGGGCTCCAGCGGAAAAATCGGTTGCAGGCGCGCGAAATGCCGACGCAGCAAGCGGATGCCGGTGTCATCAGTTTCCGAACGTGATCCAGGACTGATCAAGCCCAACGCCGCACCGGAATCGCCGAACACCTCGACACCAGCCGGCTTGTGCAGCAGCAAGGTGGCAGGCTGGGCTGGCACCGCCTTGGCCCCAGCGGCGAGTACCACCTCTTGCTGGCCCACCATGAACTGCGGCTCGTCGATCACCTCGCCATCGACGGTGACCGCGCCGCCTTCAATGTAGTACTCGGCCTCGCGACGCGAGCAGCCGGTCAAGGCCGCCAAGCGCTTGTCCAGGCGGACCGGCGTAGCGGCAGAAGGAGGATCGAACTGGGACGACGACATCAACTGGGGCCTCGGCCCCGCGGGGCGGCATGGAAGACGGCGCGCACGCGGCCGCCGTCTCCGGTGGAACGAAAGTGTTACTGCTTCTTGGCCTTCTTGGCCTCACGCTTTTCCTTCAAGGTCTTGGTGGGCTGCTTCTTCTCGTTCTTCTTCTGGTTGAGGCCCTTGCTCATGACGCGCTCCGTGGCGGTAGGGTTGACGGGGTAACCGGTGTTGGCCGGCCGCTCCAGCATAGCGGAACCGTTGGGCAGCGAAGCGTAGCCGGATCAGCATTTCGCTTCGCGCATGTCGGGCCTTCTGTTAGCCGACTCACGTCAAGGCCCCGCCAGCCACATCGCGCTTGACATCTCCCATGTGTATTGTTGTACTGATACACATGGACGCAACGCTGTTCCGCATTCAGCCCAGCTCTCCCGAGCCGATTTACCGGCAGATCGCCGACCAGGTCCGCCGGCTGGTGGCCAGCGGACAATTGCAAGCCGGCGATGGACTGCCGTCCGTACGCGACATCGGCGCCACCCATGCGATCAACCCGATGACGGTGTCCAAGGCCTACAGCCAGTTGGAAGCCGAGGGCGTGCTCGAACGTCTCCGCGGCAAGGGCATGGTAGTGGCCGCGGCTGCCCGCAAGCCACTGCCGCTGGCGGAACGCCTGGCGCAACTGGAGCCCGCCCTGCGCGAACTGACGCAGCGCGCCGACGAACTCGAACTGCCGGCAGAGCGGGTCATCGCCCGCCTGCGGCAACTGCTGGAGCAATGACATGCAAGCGATTCCCCACCCCCTGAGCTGCGAAGGTCTGCACAAGCGCTTTGGACCCAAGCACGTGCTGCAAGGCATCGATCTCACCGTGCGGCCGGGCGAAGTGCTGGGCCTGATCGGTCGCAATGGCGCCGGCAAGTCGACCTTGATTCGCTGCCTGCTCGGTTTGAGCGAGCCCGATCAGGGTCAAGCGCTGGTGTTTGGTGAGCAGGCCTATGAGATGAGCGATCAATCCAAAGCGCGACTGGCCTACGTGCCGCAGCAGCCAAGTTCACTGGGCTGGTTGCGCGTCATCGACATGCTGGCCTTCGTCAGCCGTTTCTATCCACGGTGGGACGGCGCGCTGGTGAACCGGCTGCTCGATCGCTGGGAACTCGACCGCAATCAGCCGATGGCCAAGCTCAGCCCGGGCGAGCGGCAGCGCTTGGCGCTGATCCGGGCATTGGGTCCACGCCCCGACCTGCTGGTTCTCGATGAACCGGCCGCGGCACTCGACCCGGTAGCGCGGCGCGACCTGCTGCGCGAGATCGCCGTGCAAGCCGCGGACGTCGGCACCACCATCGTGTTCTCCTCGCACATTCTGTCCGACCTGGAGCGGGTCGCTTCGCATGTCGCTTTCATCGACCGCGGCGCGTTGCTGGTCGAGGGCGAGCTCGACGGGCTGAAAGAACGCTTCGGTCGACTGCATGTCGGCCCAGCGATGGCCGTGCAACTGCCTGAGCGCCTGGCCGGCGAGCTGCGTCGTC
>DASUOA010000209.1:0-12516 GCA_036276895.1 Arenimonas sp.
GCCGCAGCCCAAGCGGCCGCTGTCTGAGCGACTGAAAGGAGCGAGTTCGGCCGCACCGGGGGCGGCGAAGCGGCTACCCGCGCCCGATGCGCGCCCACCCCGAGCTCAGGCACGATCAAACGGAAACGCCACCACATCGGCAATCTTGTCAGTCCCGGCCAACGCCATCAGCAACCGGTCGATGCCCAAAGCCACACCCGAACACGCCGGCATCTTCGGCAACGCCGCCAAGAGCCGCTCATCGAAGGCCGGCGCCGTCTGCCCCCGCTGGCAACGCCGCAGCACCTCGCGCTCGAAACGCTGCCGCTGCTCCTCGGCATCGGTCAGCTCGTGGTAGCCATTGGCCACTTCCAGCGGCCCCAGATACGCCTCGAAACGCTCAGCGACCGGAGGGTCTCCTGGGCGGATCTTCGCCAACGCACACTGATTGGCAGGATAGTCGTATACCAACAGCACCCGGTTCGCCGGAATCGATGGCTGGATCAGATGCGTCATCAGTAGATCCAGCCAATCGTCGCGAGTCAGCCCCTTGCCGTCGATGTCGTACACCGCCAAGGGTGCCCGCAACTCCCCCTCACTGGCGGTCAACGGATCGAAACCGAACTTGTCCTCGTAGAGCTTGTGAAAGCTGACATCGCGCACCGTCGCCCGGCGCCCGGCCATGGCCAGCGCCGCCTTCAGCAATTCCGAGACCTCGTCCATCAACTGGTGTTGGGTCCAGCCGACGCGGTACCACTCGAGCATGGTGAACTCGGGGTTGTGCCGCTTGCCGGCCTCGCCATTGCGGAACACCCGACCCAGCTCGTAGCAGTCGCCGACGCCCGCCGCCAACAGACGCTTCATCGCGTACTCGGGCGAGGTGCGCAGCCAGCGCTGGCTGTTGCCGGCGCTGCGCGGCCCCTCGAATTGCAGTCGGAAACTCTCAATATTGGGGTCGCTGTTGCCCGCCTGCGACAACACCGGCGTCTCGACTTCCAGCACGCCACGCTCGGCGAAGAAGCGCCGGATCAGCGCATACAGATCCGCGCGCAGCTTCAAGGCCTTGAGGTTGGCGGTCGGCTTCCAGTCCTTCATGTCGTGCTCCCGTGATCCCGGAAAAGCTAGCATCGTTTCAATCCGGGCGCAGCGACGGAAACGCGAGCTGAATCTGGCCGTTCGGCCGCCTGCCAATCCTTCCCCGTAGCGCTAGACTGCCCCTGCACAGGCTGCACACGGAGAGCGCCCGAAGGGTGGTGGCCATGAACTTTCTGTTCGTCGCATTGTTGTCCAGCGGATTGGCCGTCGAGCCGGCACTGCCGGACGCGGAGACGGTCTTCGCGATTCCAGATCCGCTTCGGATCGAGTTGCACCGAGTCGTGCCCGCGCGTGCCTCCGACGAGAACAAGCTTCGCAACCTGGTGGACTTCGTGTTCGGCGATGCCGGGCTCGACCTCAGCTACGACACGAGCACCACCCGAACGGTCGCTGAAACCTATCGCGACCGCGCCGGAAACTGCGTATCGGTCACCCTGTTGTTCGTCGCGTTGGCGCGCGAGGTCGGGTTGCAGGCGCAACCCCAAGAATTTGAGCAGATCCTCACCTGGCAGTTGCACGAATCGGTGCTGTACAGCGTGGGGCACGTGAATACTCGCGTGCGCACCTCGCGCAGTCTTTACGTGGTCGACATCGACGGCAGCCCCAAGCTGGCCCGCAACGAGCCCGAGCCGATCAGTGACGAGCGTCTACTGGCTCACTTCTACGGCAATCGCGGCGCCGAGCTGATGCTCGCCGGTCGGCATGCCGAAGCCGACTCTCACTTGCGCGCCGCGCTCGCGCTGCAACCCGATTTCGTCCCGGCATGGAACAACCTCGGGGTACTGCGAATGCGCGAGTCGGACATCGACGCCGCCATCGCGGCCTTCCACAGCGCGCATGACATCGCGAAGCAGAACATTTCAACCTTGCTCAACCTGATCGCCCTGCATGGCCGCAGTGGCAACACGCGGGAACAGAGCAAGTGGCAACGACGGCTCGAACGCGTGCGTCGTAACGACCCCTTCTATCACTATCTACTGGCGCTGGAAGCCGAGCAGCATCAGGACTACACGGGCGCTGGCGAGCATTTTCGGCGCGCTATCCGCTTGCGCGAGGGCGAGCACCTGTTCCACTTCGGGCTGGCACGCGCGGCCTACCACAACGGTCAACTGGAGGAGGCCGCGCGAGCCTTGGCGCGTGCACACACCCTCAGCGCCGGGGCTCAGCGCAATCTGTACCAAGCCAAGCTCGAAAGCCTGTCGCACTAGCCGTAGCGCGACAACAGCTCCAGCAACTTCGCCTCGTCCCAGATTTCGACACCCAGCTCGTTCGCCTTGTCGAGTTTCGAGCCAGCCGCTTCGCCGGCGACCACCACGCTGGTTTTCTTCGACACGCTGCCCGAGACCTTGGCACCCAGCGCTTCAAGTCGCGCACCAGCTTCGTCGCGGGTGAGCGATGACAGGCTCCCGGTGAGCACGAAGGTCTTGCCGACCAATGGCCCGCCCTGTACCGCGTCTTGAGGCGCCTCGGCGAGCACTCGGCGCATTGCCTGTTCGTCGCGACGCACACGCTCGCGCATCGTCGGATCGGCCAGGCAGGCATTGAGATTGTCGGCAGCCGCAACGGACAGGCCGGCGATCACCCAGTTGTCGCGACCCGCTGCAACCAGGGCATCCAGTGTCGGGTAGACCTCGGCCAGCCGCTGCGCGCTCTTCCCACCGAGTTTGTCGACCGGCAACTGGCCAAGCAGGTGCGCCAGGGTCAAACGCTCATGAAGCTGCGGCGAAGGTGAACGCTCGTCGGCGAAGACGATACCTGCAGCCAGCAAGGCATCGAGCACCTGCTGGTTGCCGTCCTGCTCGAAAAAGGTCGCAATCGAATGTGCCACCTCGCGACCGACATCCGGCAGCGCGATCAGCACGGCCTCGGGCGAGTGCCGGATAAGCTCCAGTCGGCCCAGCCACTGCGCCAGCGTTTTGGCGGTACTCTCGCCAATGTGCAGGATGCCAAGCGCGAACAGGAAGCGTGGCAAGGACGCCTTGCGACTGACGGCAATCGCGTCGAGCAGGTTCTCGGCCCAGCGAGTGGCGATCTTTCCGGACTTGACCGTCTCCGGCGTCGTACCATCACGCTGGTCCGACAACTGCTTCATGCGCAGCATATCGTCGAGCGTCAGCCGATAGAGATCGGCGGGGCTTTCAACGAAGCCAAGGTCTACCAGATCTTCGATGATGCGGTCGCCGAGGCCTTCGATGTCCATTGCGCGTCGCGAGGCGAAATGGATCAGCGCCTCCTTGCTTTGGGCCGCACAGGTCAGGCCGCCGGAGCAGCGCCACACCGCCTCGCCTTCCTCGCGCAGCAGTTCGGAGCTGCAAACCGGACAGTGCGTCGGCATACGCCACGGCTCGGCAGCTGCGGGACGATGCTCGGGCAGCACACGCACCACCTCGGGAATCACGTCACCCGCCCGGCGCACGATCACGGTATCGCCGACGCGCACATCGAGTCGCGCGATCTGGTCAGCATTGTGCAAGGTCGCGTTGGTGACCACCACGCCAGCGACGTTTACCGGCGCCAGCCGCGCCACCGGCGTAGCAGCGCCGGTGCGGCCGATCTGGATGTCGATCGCCTCGACCGTGGTCAGCTGTTCCTGTGCCGGGAACTTGTGCGCGATAGCCCAGCGCGGCGCCCGCGACACGAAACCGAGCTCACGTTGCTGATCGAAGCGGTCGAGCTTGTAGACCACGCCGTCGATGTCGTAGTCCAGCGATTCGCGCTTGCGGCCGATGCGATCGAAATAGCACAACAGCCCGTCCAATCCGCTCGCCGTGTCGACTTCGGGACTGACCGGAAAGCCGAAGCCACGCAATGCCTGCAGCACTTGCGAATGTCGCGGAGGCGGTGACCAGCCGTCGACCTCGCCCAGCGCATAGGCGAAGAACGCCAGCGGCCGTGAAGCGGAGACCGCCGGATCGAGCTGGCGAAGCGAGCCCGCCGCACCGTTGCGCGGATTGGCCAGCACCTTGCCCCCGCTCTCTCGCGCGCGCTGGTTGTAGGCCTCGAAGGCCGAGCGCGGCATATACACCTCACCGCGCACCTCCAGCACCGCGGGCGGGGCCGGCGCGAACAGGCTGCCCTGCCCCGCCTCCGTTGGAAACCGCAGGTGCAAGGGGATGGCCTTGATCGTGCGCAGGTTGGCGCTGACATCCTCACCGGTGCTGCCATCGCCGCGCGTTGCGCCACGCACGAACACGCCGTGCTCGTAGCGCAGGCTAATGGCGAGTCCGTCGATCTTCGGCTCGACACTGAATTCCGGCGCGTCCTCGCCAGTTGCCTCACGGATACGGCGCACGAAGTCGGCGACCTCACCCTCACTGAAGGCATTGCCCAGCGACAGCATCGGGATCGCGTGTGCAACCTCGGCAAACTCGCGCCGCACCTGGCCACCGACGCGGCGGCTGGGCGAATCCGGCGACTGCAGCTCGGGATGCGCGGCCTCGAGTTCGAGCAGCTCGCGCATCAGGCGGTCGTACTCGACGTCCGGGATCGCCGGATCATCGAGCACGAAGTAGCGGTAGTTGGCGTCGTCGAGCAGCCGGCGCAGCTCGGCGACGCGGGCGCTCGCGGCCATGCGCGGAAACTCAGCGGCCGGCGCGGATGTTGAGCTTGTCGCGCTGGCGATCATAGGCGCGCAACTCATCGCGGATGTTGGCGATGCGTTGGCGGCCAAGCGCATTGCGCTGCTCGTCGAGCAGCACGGCATCGAGCAGTTCGGCCATACGCTGCGCGGTCGGCAGCATGGCATCCCAGGCATCGAGCGCCGACACCGGCCCCGGCAGCGTCATGAAGAAACTGACACCCGGCGTGCGCAGCTCCTGGATCGCCGCCATGTCGAAGCTGCCCGGCTGGACCAGGTTGGCGACGCTGAAAATGGGCCCCTGCTCGGGATGGTTGTCGACCAGGCGATGGAAGATGTCCTTGTCGCCGAACACCAGCCCGGCCTTCTCGGCCGCCACCACCAGATCCGGGCCGTGCAGACTCTGACCGGCGCGGGCGGCAAGGAACAGGCTGACGATCTTGTCGAAGGCCTCATCGGGTCGCGCGCCCGGGGCGACCTTGCCGGCGGGGCGACGATTGGGCACGACTTCGCCGGCCAGGGTCTGCTCCAGCAGGTCGAGCTCTTCCTGCAGCACCGGCGCGTCACCCGCCGCCTGCGTTTCGGCTTCGAGAATCTCGCGCAGCGAAGGCTCGTGCCGCTGCCCGTCGCCGCGCGGCTTGCGCTTGCCCTGCTCAGGCTTCTTGCGGCCGGTGAAATAGATCACCGCAAACAGGACTACTGCCGCCACGGCAATGCCGACGCGCAGCAGCGCGGTGTCGCTCAGGCCTTCGAACATGCTTCGCTCCCCTCGAACCGGATGCCGGGAATGCTAACCGAAAGCCAGCGACTCAGGCCGCGCCGACCAGACGTGAGGCCTCGGCCAGGTCGACCGAGACCAGGCGCGAGCAGCCCGGCTCGCGCATGGTTACGCCAGACAGCTGCCGCGCTGCTTCCATCGTCGCCTTGTTGTGGGTGACGAACAGGAACTGCACCTTCTCGCTCATCTCGGTGACCATCGCGCTGAAGCGGCCGACATTGGCCTCGTCCAGCGGCGCATCGACCTCGTCTAGCAGGCAAAACGGCGCCGGGTTCAGCCGGAAGATGGCGAACACCAGCGACACTGCGGTCAACGCCTTCTCGCCACCGGACAGCAGCGAGATGTTCGACACGCGCTTGCCCGGCGGTCGCGCCATGATAGCGACGCCGGTATCGAGCAAGTCTTCGCCGGTCAGCTCGAGATAGGCGTGGCCGCCGCCGAACAGGCGCGGATAGAGATCCTGCACGCCGGCGTTGACGCGGTCGAACGTCTCCTTGAAGCGGCCACGGGTTTCGCGGTCGATCTTGCGGATGGCCTCTTCCAGGGTTTCCAGCGCCGACGTGAGGTCGGCGTTCTGGGCATCGAGGTAGGTCTTGCGCTCGCTTTGCTCGCCATATTCCTGAATCGCGGCGAGATTGACCGGCTCAAGACGGCGCATCTTGGCGTCGATGTCGGCAACGGCGCGGCTCCAGGCTTCGAACTCGGCGTTCTCGGGCATGGTCTGCAACACCGCATCGAGCTCCAGACCCATCGCAACAATGGCCTCTGACAGCTGGGCCGCCTTCAGCGCCACCGCCTGCTCTTCCAGACGTCGCGCACCGATCGCCTCGCGCTGCGCCAGTGCCTGCGCGTCGCGCTGCTGGCGTGTCTGCTCGTAGTTGCGCAACTCCGCTTCGATGCCGTCGACGGCGGAGCGTGCAGCCGCCAGATCCTTCTCGGCGACCACACGCTGGTCGAGAACCGTCTGTCGTTGTGCCTGCAGGGCCAGCACCGGCGCGTCGCCATCGGCGAGTTGCGCGTCGAGCTCGGCCAGCCGCTGGTCGAGTGCCACGCGCTGGCTGCCCATGCGCGCCAGCGATTGAGTCAGACCGGCGACCTTGGCGCGCTGTGCCTCCAGCGTCAGCGCCAGCTGGTGGGTCTGCTCACGTATCTCTCGCGACAGCCGTCGCGCCTGCTCGATCTGCTCGCCGAGCTGGCGGCGCTGGCTGTCCAAGGCTTGGCGCTCGTCTTCGAGCGCAGCCATCTTCTCCATCGCCTGTTCGAGCCGCGCGCGCGCTTCGCTGGCTTGCTCCTGCGACTCCGACAGCGTCTGCGCCAAAGTGGCGAGTTCGCCGTCGATGCGCTGCACCCGCGCCTGCGCTGATTCGAGGCGGCTCTTCTGGCCCTGCAGCTGGCCGGCGAGCTCAGAAATGCTGCGGTGGTTCATGTACAGCACGCGCTGCGCGTCTTCGCGCAGCTGCTCGGCTTCGAGCAGGCGGTCGCGCATGCCGGTCTGCGCTTCGACCAGTTGCTGCTCGCGACGGCCGAGTTGTTCGATCTCGCCACGCAGCTGCTTGATCTCCGCCTCGCGCGCCAACGCGCCCTGCTGCGCCTCGCCCGAACGCAGCACGCGCGCCCAGCCCTGTCCCAGCCACTCACCGGCGCGAGTGATGATCGCCTCGCCTTCGCCGAGCTGCGGCACGCGGGCGCGCGCAGCTTCGATGCTGTCGACCGCCTGCACCTTGGCCAGCAGCCGCTTTACCGCCAGCGGGCCGCGCACCTTCTCGGCCAACGAACCGGCGGCAACGTCCAGCGCATCGTTCTTGCCAGCGACCAGGGCCACGCGACCTTGCGAGAGCTCGGTCAATGCCTGCAGCCACTCGTCCGGTGCATCAACGGCAACGGCTTCGAGCAGACTGCCGAGCACGGTTTCGACTGCCGTCTCCCAGCCCGATTCGACTTCCAGCAGCTCGCCAAGACGCTGACAGTCTTCCAGGCCCTGACGCTTGATCCATTCCAGCGCGACGTTCTTTTCCTGGCCGAGCGCCGCATGCTGCAAGGCCTCGAGCGAAGCCAGGCGGCCGCGTGCGGTCTGCACCTGCTTGCGCACGTCCGACAGCTCGGCCTGCTGCTGCCGCTGCTGCTCCTGCAGCCCCGACAGTGCCTCCTTGCGCGCTTCGAGCTGCTCGGCCAGCTCGTCCATGCCAGCCTTCTTGGCTTCGTGCTCCGACGCCATTTCCTCCAGTGCCGTCTGCAGTGACGCGGTGTCGAGGCCACTGCGCTCGCTGCCTAGCTGTTCGCGGCGACGGCCGGCGTCCAGCGCCTGCTTTTCCAGATACTCGATCTTGGTGCGCTCGACCTCCGCCCAACGCGCGGCTTCGGCCTGCTCGCGGGCGTAGCTGTCCCAGCGCTTCTGCCAATCCTGCAACGCGGCTTCGGCTTCGCGCAGCGCATCCTGACGGCCGGCCTCTTCCTCGCGCAGGGCTTCCAGGCGCGGCTCGGACTCGGCCATGTTCGCCTGCAGGTCCTGGTACTGGCGCTCGTCGCCATCGATGTGCTCGCCGAGCTGCGAGAGTTGGGTCGCCGCCTCGTCGCGACTGCGACGCAGGCGCTCGCCGAGCTCGCGCTGGTGCTGGATCTGCTGCTCGATCCGCGCCAGCTCGCCGCCGATGCGGTAGCTCTCGGCCTGCGTCCTGCCCAGCAGTTCGCTCGCCTCGCCATGCTGGCTGCGGCAGAGCTCGATCTGCGCCTCGGCGTTGCGCTGGTCGGCGAGCAAGGATTGCAGTTTGATCTCGTCCTGGGTCAAGCGCTCACGCGAGGCCGACAGCTCGATGTCAAGGCGACGGAACTCCAGCGCCTTGAGCTGCGCATCCTTCGACAGGCGCTCGGCCTGCAGCGCCTGGTACTGCTCGGCGGCACGCGCCTGGCGCTTGAGGTGTTCGAG
This sequence comes from Arenimonas sp., assembly GCA_036276895.1. Taxonomy (GTDB): domain Bacteria; phylum Pseudomonadota; class Gammaproteobacteria; order Xanthomonadales; family Xanthomonadaceae; genus Arenimonas. The sequence goes on from DASUOA010000209.1 coordinate 8,353, forward strand.
CTGCTTGTCGACTTCCTCGCGCAGGTCGTTCAGGCGATCGAGGTTCTCGCGCGTCGCCTTTATGCGCGACTCGGTCTCCTTGCGCCGCTCCTTGTACTTGGAGATGCCGGCGGCCTCTTCCAGATAGACCCGCAGATCTTCCGGCCGTGCCTCGATGATCTGGCTGATCATGCCCTGCTCGATGATCGAGTAGCTGCGCGGGCCGAGGCCGGTGCCGAGGAACAGATCGGTGATGTCGCGGCGTCGGCAGCGAGCGCCATTCAAGTAGTACTGCGACTGTCCGTCACGGCTGACCACACGCTTGACCGAGATCTCGGCGTAACGCGCGTACTCTCCACCCATGGCGCCGTCGCTGTTGTCGAAGATCAGCTCGACCTGCGCCTGGCTCACCGGCTTGCGGCTCGACGAGCCGGAGAAGATCACGTCGGTCAGCGAATCGCCGCGCAGGCGACTGGCCGAGCTCTCGCCCATCACCCAGCGCACCGCGTCGATGATGTTCGACTTGCCGCAGCCATTCGGACCCACCACGCCGGTCATGTTGGTCGGCAGGTGCAGCACCGTGTGGTCGACGAAGGACTTGAAGCCCGACAGCTTGATGGTGGAAAGGCGCATGGAAGCAACCGCTCGTTTCGACGCCGCCTAGGCGACTGTCGTGGGTTTAGGATCGACCGCGGCTTACTCCGCCACCGGCCTCATGTACGGGAACAGCAGCACATCGCGGATCGACGCGCAGTCGGTGATCAGCATCACCAGGCGGTCGATGCCGATGCCGAGTCCGCCGGTCGGAGCCATGCCGTATTCGAGGGCGCGGATGTAGTCGGCATCGAAGTGCATGGCCTCGTCGTCGCCGCCTTCCTTGGCCGCAACCTGCGACAGGAAGCGCGCCTTCTGGTCGTCGGCGTCATTGAGCTCGGAGAAACCGTTGGCCAGCTCGCGGCCGCCGACGAACAGCTCGAAGCGGTCGGTCAAGCCAGGATCGCTGTCCTTGGCCCGCGCCAATGGACTGACTTCGACCGGATGGTCGGTGATGAAGGTCGGCTGCACCAGGCTCGGCTCGACCGTGTTCTCGAAGATCTCCAGCAACAGCGCGCCCCAACCCAGGCTGGGTTTGACCTTGATTCCGAGACGCTGGCAATGGCGGCGCATGGCCTCGACATCGCGCAGTTCCTCACGGCGGATCTCCGGATTGAGCTCAAGTACCGCATCACTCATCGACCACCGGCGGAAAGTCGGGCCCAGGTCGATGTCGCGACCTTCCCACTGCAACTGCGTGGTGCCGCGCGCCTTCAGCGCTGCCTCGCGGATCACGCCTTCGGTGAGATCCATGATCTCGTGATACGTGGCATAGGCCTCGTACAACTCGAGCATGGTGAACTCGGGGTTGTGCCGGGTGCTCACACCCTCGTTGCGGAAGTTGCGGTTGATTTCGTAGACGCGCTCGAGGCCGCCCACGACCAGACGCTTCAGATAGAGCTCTGGCGCCACGCGCAGGTAGAGATCAAGGTCCAGCGCATTGTGGTGCGTGGTGAACGGCTTGGCCGTGGCGCCACCGGGGATGTAATGCATCATCGGCGTCTCGACTTCGAGGAAGTTCCTCGCGTCGAGCCAGGCGCGCATCGCCGCGACGATCTTCGAGCGCTGCACGAAGACCTCGCGCGCTTCCGGGTTCACGATCAGGTCGACATAACGCATGCGGTAGCGCTGCTCGACATCGGACAGGCCATGAAACTTGTCCGGTAGCGGCCGCAGCGACTTGGTCAGCAACCGCAGGGCAGTCGCCTTGATCGACAGCTCGCCGGTGCGGGTGCGGGTGAGCCCGCCTTCGACTGCAACGATGTCGCCGATATCCCAGCCCTTGAACGCGTCGTAGCTGTCACCGAGCTCGCCACCCTGCAGGTAGAGCTGGATACGCCCGCTCATGTCCTGGATCTGCGCGAAGCTGGCCTTGCCCATCACTCGCTTGGCGAGCAGGCGGCCGGCAAGCTTGACCTGCCTGTCCATCGCTTCCAGCGCTTCAGCGGTCCAGCGCTCCTTGTCGGCGTACTCGTCCTGCAACTCGGCAGCCAACGTGTCGCGACGGAAGTCGTTCGGATAGGCGATGCCCTGCGCGCGCAGCGCGGCAAGCTTGCTGCGACGCTCGGCGATCAAACTGTTCTCGTCGTTGGCGGGCGCGGTCTCGGTCATGTCGGGTCTCGAAGGTTTCTGTCAGAAGGAAGGCGACGGTTTCGCGGTGATGCGGCTTACACCGCGTCGCTGCGTTTGGCGCCGACTTCGAGGCCCGACTTCAGGCTGGCCTCGATGAACTCGTCGAGGTCGCCGTCGAGCACCTTCTGCGTGTCGCTGCGCTCGATGCCGGTGCGCAGGTCCTTGATGCGGCTCTGGTCGAGCACGTAGTTCCGGATCTGGCTGCCCCAGCCGATGTCGGATTTGGTCGCTTCGACCGCATCCTTCTCGGCATTGCGCTTCTGCATCTCCATCTCGTACAACTTCGCGGCCAGCATTTTCATCGCGGTGTCGCGGTTCTGGTGCTGGCTGCGGCCGGTCTGGCACGCGACCACGATGCCGCTGGGCACGTGGGTGATACGCACCGCTGATTCGGTCTTGTTGACGTGCTGGCCACCGGCACCGGAGGAACGGTAGACGTCGGTCTTGAGGTCGGCCGGATTGATGGTGATGTCGATGTTGTCGTCGACTTCCGGCGACACGAACACCGAGGTGAAGCTGGTGTGGCGCCGGTTGTCGGAGTCGAACGGCGACTTGCGCACCAGCCGGTGCACGCCGGTCTCGGTCTTGAGCCAGCCGTAGGCGAAATCGCCCTCGATGCGCACGGTGGCCGACTTGATGCCGGCGACTTCGCCGCCGCTGACTTCCATCAGCTCGGTTTTCCAGCCGCGTGACTCGGCCCAGCGCAGGTACATGCGCAGCAGCATCTCCGCCCAATCCTGCGCCTCGGTGCCGCCGGCACCGGCCTGGATATCGACGAAGGCATTGGCGCTGTCCATCTTGCCGGAGAACATGCGCTGGAATTCCAGCTTCTCGACCTCGCGGGCGTAGCGCTCGACGTCATCGACCACCGCCTGCGCGGTTTCCTCGTCGTTCTCGGCTTCGGCCAGCTCCAGCAGTTCCTGCCCGCCGACCAGGCCATCAGTCAGTGAACGGATGCCGAGCACCACCTTTTCCAGCTGCGAGCGCTCGCGGCCGAGGTTCTGCGCGCGCTCGGCGTCGTTCCAGACGTCGGGGCTTTCCAGCTCCCGCGTTACTTCCTCGAGACGTTCGACCTTGTGGTCGAAGTCAAAGATACCCCCTCAGCGCATCCAGCCGACCACGAAGGTCGGCGATGCGCTGGCGGACGGGATTGAGTTCCAGCATGTCCGTGGCTCAAGTTCGGAAAAGACCGCGAAGTCTAGCAGGCCGCGCCGGGCGGCGCGCCCTGACGCCACGGCCGATTCAGGCGCCGTCCCACTGACGGATCAGCAGCTGCACCCCGCCCCGCCCCTGCCAGTCGTCGATGTCAAGCTGGTAAAGGGCGTGGATGCGCGGCGGCGGCGGCTCGCCGCTCCAGCCGCCGAAGTGGATCGCCGGGACCTGCCCGCGACTGCCCTCCGGCAGCAGCTGCAGCTTCAGGTGACGCTCGCCCACCACGCGCCAGCCGGCCACGCTGAAGACGTTGTCGAAGCAAGGTTCGGGAAAGCCCTGGCCCCAGGGGCCGCCGAGCCGCAGCAAGTCGGCGATATCGCGGCGGAACTCATCCGCCTGCAGGGGACCGTCGCTCCAGTGCTCGGCAAGCAGCAGCTCGGGGGACAACCGCTCAGCGGCGACTTCGGCCAAAGAAGCGCGCAAGGCATCCAGATGATCCCGATGCAGCGTCAGCCCTGCCGCCATCGCGTGACCACCAAAGCGCTCGATCAGACCGGGGTGCTGGGCGTCGACCGCGGCCAGGGCATCACGCAGGTGAAAGCCCGGAATCGAGCGCGCCGAGCCTCGCAACCAGGGGCTGTCCGCTTCGCCGGGCGCAAAGGCCAGCACCGGGCGATGCAGGCGTTCCTTTAGCTTGGACGCGACGAGACCAACCACCCCGGGGTGCCAGTCTGGATCGAACAAGCAGGGAATGAGGTCGTCGTGACCACGCAGTGGCGCATCCAGCAGTGCCAGCTCGGCGCCGTC
>DASUOA010000210.1:0-13569 GCA_036276895.1 Arenimonas sp.
GCGCAGCGTGACGGCGCCGATCAGGGCGGCCAGGGCCGCGCTGCCGAACACGAACTGCCGCGCCTGATCGGGGGGCAGGGTCAGCCCGGTGCCGAGGCCCAGGTCGATCTGCTGCAGCGCCCAGGCACCGAACAGTGCCACGCCGGCGGGCAGCACGACCGCCAGCGCGATGCCGGGCGGTTGTGGCAGGCGCAGCAGCACGCTGCGCAGCTTGCACAGCAACACCGCTGCGGTCAGTGCCACCCAGTGCGCGAAGGCGCTGGCGGCGATGAATTCCTCAAGCCTCCAGACGCCGCCGCGACTGGGCGCGAGCAGCAACACCAGTACTACCAGTTGCGCCACGCCGAGCACGGCGGCCAACCGCGGCAGGCGGCAGAAATCGGGAAGCCAGGGTGTGCGCGCGGCCGGCATGCCGCGCAGTATGACGCGATGGCAATCAGCCGGCGAAGCGCGCCGTCATCCAGTCGCCGATGTCGCGGATTTCGTCGGCACAGACGCTGTGCGGCATCGGGTAGTCGCGCCAGGTGGTCGCGATGCCGAGCGACTTCAACAGGTCGCGACTGCGTTGGCCGAGGCTCATCGGCACCATCGGGTCCTGGCTGCCATGGCCGAGGAACACCGGCGTCGCCTTGCCGGCGGCGGTGGCTTCGGCCGCGGTCGTGGCGGCCATCGGCAGGTAGCCCGACAGCGCGATGATGCCGGCTAGCCCCGCTTCGCGGCGCAGCCCGGTGGCGAGCGCGATCGCCGCGCCTTGCGAAAAGCCGGCCAGCAGTACGCGCGAGGCGGGTACGCCGCGATCGCGCTCGCGCGCGATCAGTGCATCGACGTCCGCGATCGATTCGCGCACGCCGGCTTCGTCGGCGCGCTGGTCGAGCGAGAGATTGAGGATGTCGTACCACGCCCGCATGCGTGCGCCGCCGTTGATGGTCACCGGCCGCACCGGCGCGTGCGGGAATACAAAGCGGATTGCCGGCCAATCCTTGCGCACCAGCTCCGGCACGATCGGCGCGAAGTCATGGCCGTCAGCCCCAAGGCCGTGCAGCCAGATCACGGACCAGGCCGGGCGCGTGCCGGTGGTGGTTTCGATGCAGTCGAGCATGGGATGTCCGGAGGTGGTGGGCCCACTAGGATTCGAACCTAGAACCAAGGGATTATGAGTCCCCTGCACTAACCGTTGTGCTATGGGCCCGACGGGCTGGCGATTATCGCCGAGTTTTCCGGCCCGGAAAAACAAAGCCCCGCATCGCGGGGCTTTGTCGGTATCCGGCGACGGTGCTTACTCGAGATCGAGGAAGGAGCGAAGCTGCTCCGAACGCGTCGGGTGGCGCAGCTTGCGCAGCGCCTTGGCTTCGATCTGACGGATGCGCTCGCGGGTGACGTCGAACTGCTTGCCGACTTCTTCCAGGGTGTGGTCGGTGTTCATGTCGATGCCGAAGCGCATGCGCAGCACCTTGGCCTCGCGCGGGGTCAGCCCGGCGAGCACGTCGCGCACGGTTTCCATCAGGCCGATCTCGGTCGCGGTTTCCATCGGCGACTCGACATTGGTGTCCTCGATGAAATCGCCGAGGTGCGAATCCTCGTCGTCGCCGATCGGCGTCTCCATCGAGATCGGTTCCTTGGCGATCTTGAGCACCTTGCGGATCTTGTCCTCGGGCATCTCCATCTTCTTCGCCAGCTCTTCCGGGGTCGCTTCGCGGCCCATCTCCTGCAGCATCTGCCGGGAAATACGGTTGAGCTTGTTGATGGTCTCGATCATGTGCACCGGGATGCGGATGGTGCGCGCCTGGTCGGCGATCGAGCGGGTGATGGCCTGGCGGATCCACCAGGTGGCGTAGGTCGAGAACTTGTAGCCGCGGCGGTATTCGAACTTGTCGACCGCCTTCATCAGGCCGATGTTGCCTTCCTGGATCAGGTCGAGGAACTGCAGGCCGCGGTTGGTGTACTTCTTGGCAATGGAGATGACCAGGCGCAGGTTGGCCTCGACCATTTCCTTCTTGGCCTTGCGCGCCTTGGCCTCGCCATAGGCCATGGCGCGATTGATTTCCTTGATGTCGGCGAGCGAGAGGTACAGCGACTGCTCGATGGCGATCAGCTTTTCCTGCTCGGCGACGATGGCGTCGCGGTGCTCGCGGATGCCGGACGACCACTTCTGCTTGCGGCGGATGATCTCGTCGGCCCAGTCGAGGCTGGTCTCATGGCCCGGCCAGCCCTTGATGAAGTCCTTGCGCGGCATCTTCGCCAGACGCGTCGCGATGTCGAGTACGGCGCGCTCGTGCTCCTTGGTGGCGTTGACCACTTCGCGCAGCTTGCGCACGAACGCGTCCATCAGCGCCAGCGGCAGCTTCAGACGCAGGAATTCGGCGGCCATCTCTTCGCGCAGCTTGACCGTCTTCTTGTCGGCGCCGCCGTACTTGGCATGGGTCTTCTGGAACTTGCCGTACAGGCCCTTGAGTCCTTCCATGCGGCGACCGACTTCGGCCGGATCGGGGCCGGTGTCGACCGTGGTGGTCTCTTCGTCGCCGCCGGCCTCTTCGTCGTCCTCTTCGATCTCGGCGTCTTCGTCGATCTCGGCAGCGGGGATTTCTTCAACAGGCTCCTCGGCATCGAGAAAGCCGACCACCACCTCGTTGAGGCGCTTCTTGCCTTCGAGGTGCAGGTCATAGTCCTCGAGCAGCATCTGGATCGACCACGGGAAGCTGGCGAGCGAGGCGTGTACCTGGCCCAGGCCTTCCTCGATGCGCTTGGCGATGGCGATCTCGCCCTCGCGGGTGAGCAATTCGACCGAGCCCATTTCGCGCATGTACATGCGCACCGGGTCGGTGGTGCGGCCGCCTTCGGTGTCCAGCGACAGCGCGGCGGCGGCCTCTTCGGCAACGCCTTCGTCGACGGTGCGGCTGGAACCGCTGTCGGTCAGCAGCAGCGTCTCGGCATCCGGCGCAACTTCGTGCACCTCGATGCCCATCGAATTGATCATGCCGATGATGTCTTCGATCTGCTCGGGATCGACGACGTCGTCGGGCAGGTGATCGTTGACTTCGGCGTAGGTCAGGTAGCCCTGTTCAAGGCCTTTGCTGATCAGCTGCTTGATTTCGGACTGCTGTGCCGGGCGGTCGATGGCCATGGAATCTGCCGGTTGGGGTCAAAGGAACTGCGTATTATAAACAGGTCGCCTGAGGCGAAGCTAACGCATTGATATGAAAAGGATTGCCTTCAGGCGCGAAGCCAGAAGGTGACCGGGCCGTCGTTGACCAGGCTGACCTGCATATGGGCGCCGAAGCGGCCGGTGGCAACCCGGGCGCTGCCATGGCGTTCACGGCAGAGTTCGACCAGGCGGTCGAAACCGGTGCGGCCGTGTTCGGGGCTGGCCGCCGCGGTGAAACTGGCACGCATGCCGCTGTCGGTGTCGGCGGCGAGGGTGAACTGGCTGACCAACAGCAGGCCGCCGCCCGTGTCGGTAAGCGAACGGTTCATGCGCCCGTTGTCGTCGGCAAACACGCGGTAGCCGAGCAGGCGCTCGGCCATGCGCCGGTAGCGTGGCTCGTCGTCATCGGGTTGCACCGCGACCAGGGCCAGCAGGCCGGGGCCGATGGCGCCGACGGTCTCGCCCTCGACGCGGACGGCGGCTTCGCTGACGCGCTGGATCAGGGCAATCATGGCGATGGTTCCGATGGCGGGAGTGGCGATGCTCGCCGGGGCGGCCGCGGGCATCAAGTAGACTGCGCGCCATGTCCGCCTCCGATCCCGCGGCGCGCCTCGCCGCCGGCCTGCTCTACGCCATTGCGGCCAGCATCGGCCGCCTGCCCCTGTCGTGGTTGTGGCGCTTGGGCGACGCGCTCGGTGCGCTCAGTTATCGCCGCAACAGCCGCGAGACGCGGGCGGCGCGCCGCAACCTGGAACTGATCGATACGCCGGCTGATGCGCCCACGCGCGAGGCGCGGGTACGCGCGATCCTGCGCGCCACCGGTCGCAATGCGCTGGAGACGCTGCGCATCTGGACCCGCCCGCGCGCCGACAATCTCGCGTTGCTGCGCGCGGTGCACGGGCTCGAGGTACTGGAAGCGGCCGAGCGCAGCGATCGCGGGGTGATCGTGATCGCGCCGCATTTCGGGAACATCGAGCTGGTGGTCGAGTTCATGGCGTCGCGTCGCACCTTCAGCCTGGTCTACCGGGCGCCGGGCAAGCGCGTGGGCGATCTGTTTCTGCGTCGTGCGCGCGGCGGCGACAACGTGCAGCTGGTTCCCGCCGAGTCGAACGCATTGCGGCCCTTGTGGAAGGCGCTGGCGGCCGGCGGCACGGTCGGCGTCACGCCCGACCAGCAGCCCAAGCTCGGTGCCGGCGAGTTCGCGCCGTTCTTCGGCAAGCTCGCCTTCACGCCCAGCCTGGTGCCCAAGCTCGCCGCGCGCAGCGGCGCGGCGCTGGTGTTCGCCTATGCGCAGCGCGTGGACGCGGGATTCGAATTGCACTTCGAGGCCGGCGATCCACACATAGGCGACAGCGATATCGGCGTGGCGATGGCCGCGCTCAATGCCCAGGTTGAAGCGATCGCGCGGCGTGACTTTCGCCAGTACCAATGGAGCTACAAGCGCTACACCATCCGTCCGCCGGAATCCGGCGAAGACAATCCGTACTTTCCCGACTGCTATTGAGCCCATGACGCCCGAACCTTTCGCTGCCGATATCGACTGGCGCCCTTTGCCGCCGCGTGCTGCGGCCCTGTTTGGCCTGGCCTACGCGATTCCCGGGCTGCTGCTGGTGCTGCCCTTGGCCTTGCTCGGCTGGGCGCTGAACCTGCCGCTGCCGCTATGGGCGTCGGCGGTGCTGGGCGCGCTGCTCGCAGCCGTTATCGGTGCGCTGCTTGGGCGGCGGCGCTGGCGCAGCATGGCCTGGCGCCTCGATGCGCAGGGGCTGCGGGTGCGGCGCGGCTGGATCTGGCACAAGGAAATCCTGGTGCCGCGCTCGCGCGTGCAGCACCTCGACCTCGAGCGCGGGCCGCTAGAGCGCCGACGGCGACTGGCGACGCTGATCGTGCACACCGCCGGCACGCGGCTGAGCGCGCTGCGGCAGTCGGGGCTCGACGATGCCGACGCAATGGCGCTGCGCGACGCCCTGGTACCCGAGGCCGAGCGCCATGACGACGCCCTCTGAAGTGGCGGTGCCGGTGGCGGATGCGAGCGTCGCCGACAAGCGCCTGCATGCGTTGTCTTGGCTGTTCGTGCTGATCCAGCAGCTGAAGAGTTTCGCCTTCCCGCTGCTGGTGCTGCTGTTCACCGGGCGCGGCAATACCTGGGAGTTGTGGGGCCTGCTCGGTGTGGCGCTGCTGGCGCTGTATTCGATCGCGCAGTACTTCACTTACCGCTACGGTTTCGACAACGAAGGGCTGGTGATCCGCAGCGGTCTGCTGCAGCGCACAGTGCGGCATGTGCCGTATGCGCGCATCCACAATGTCGGCCTGCAGCAGAGTCTGCTGCATCGCCTGTTCGGCGTCGCCGAAGTGCGCCTGGAGTCGGCCGGTGGCAGCAGTGCCGAAGGGCAGATGCGGGTGCTGTCGCTGCACGCTGCCCACGCGCTGGAGCAGCGCATCCGCGCCGGCGCAACGCGCGAGCCGCAGCAGACCGAAGCGCCGGCCGCAGAGCCCTTGCTGGCGCTCGACACTGGCGAGGTGATCCGTCTGGGCCTGTCGTCCAACCGCGGCATGATCGTGGTGGCGGCGGCCTTCGGTGCGTTGTTCTCGATCGGCGATGGCTTCGTCGACGATGTGGCATCCGCGTTGCGTATCGATGAGCTGCTGGCATTGCTGCCGGGTTGGGACGAGATCGCTGTCTACGGCTGGCCGGCGTTGCTGCTGTCGGCGCTGCTGCTGTTCGGCTTGGCAATGCTGGGCCTGCGGCTGTTGTCGGTGCTGCTGGCCTTACTGCAGTACCACGGCTTCCGACTCGACGAACAGCAGGGGCGGCTGGCAGCCGAACGCGGCCTGCTCGGGCGCTTACGGCAGAGTCTGCCGGTGCGGCGCATCCAGGCCTGGACGGTGCACGAGAGCCTGGCGCATCGCTGGCTGCGTCGTCAGGGCTTGCGCGTCGATTCGATCGCCGCGGATGACGGGCAAGGGCAATCGAGCCTGCGCCTGCTGCTGCCGGTGGCGACGCCGGCGCGCATCGCCGAACTGATTCCACGTTGGCTGCCGCGCTGCAGCTGGCCGCTGCAGGCCTGGCAGCCCTTGCATCCGCGGGCCTGGCGCCGGCAGTTCATGCCGGCAGCGTTGCTGGTCGTCGTGGCCTGTCTGCCGTTGGGTTGGCGCTTCGGCTTGGCGGGCCTGTGGGTGCTGGCGTTGCTGCCGCTGCTGTGGGTGCGCGCACGGATCTGGGCACGGCATGCCGGCTGGTGCGAAGAGGACGGCCTGATCGCGGTGCGCGAAGGTTGGCTGGACCGGCACTGGCGCTTCGCGGAGGTGCGCAAGCTGCAGGCGCTGGAGCTGCAGCAGTCGCCATTCGACCGTCGCCACGGCATGGCCACGCTGCGCCTCGATACCGCCGGCGCCAGCCCCTTCGAGCCGCAGCTGCGGCTGCGCTATCTGCCGGAAGTCGAAGCGCGGGCGTTGTACGAGCGCCTTGCCGCGGCGATGGATGCCGCTACTCGCGCCAGAATTGCGGCGTAAACAGCACCAGCAGCGAGAACACTTCCAGACGCCCCAGCACCATCGCCAGCGAGCCCAGCCACACCGCACCGTCGCTGGCATTGGCGAAGTTGGACGACACGCTGCCGAGGCCCGGGCCAAGATTGGTCATGGTCGCCGCCGTTGCGCCAAAGCTGCTTTCGACATCCAGGCCGGCCAGATTCATGCCGAGCATCAGCAGCACGAAGCACAGCATCCAGATGGCGATGAAGCCGCTGACCGACAGCACGACGCTTTCCGAGACGCGCTTGCCGCCCATTTTCACCAGGAACTGCGCCTTGGGATGCACCAGCTGCTTGATCTCGCGATAGCCCTGGCGCAGCACCATCACCACGCGTGCGACTTTGAGGCCACCGACGGTGGAGCCCGAACAGCCGCCGATGAAGGCCAGTCCGATCACCAGCAGTGGCGCTGGGCCCGGCCACTGGTCGAAACCGCCGACGGCGAAGCCGGTGGTGGTCATCGCCGACACCGCCTGGAAGGTGGCGCGGCGGATCGCCTCGGCGCCGCTGTCGTAGACGCCGCCTGACCACAGCAGAGCGGCGATGCAGAGGCTGGCGACCACCAGGATGCGCAGGAAGGCGCGCAGCTCGGAGTCGTTGCCGTAGACCTCGACCGAGGCGCGTCGCCAGGCGACGAAGTGCAGGCCGAAGTTGATGCCGCCGAGCACCATGAACACGATCGCGATCCAGTCGAGGATCGGGTTGTTCCAGTGTTCGAAGGCGGCATCGTGGGTGGAGAAGCCGCCGGTCGACACGGTCGACAGCGCATGGCAGACCGCATCGAAGAAGCTCATGCCGCCGAGCCAGAACGAGATCGCACAGAGCACGATCAAGCCGAAGTACACCGCCCACAGCGCCTTCGCGGTTTCGGCGATGCGCGGCGTGAGCTTGCTGTCCTTGCTCGGGCCCGTGCTCTCGGCGCGGAACAGTTGCGTGCCACCGATCTTGAGCATCGGCAGGATGGCGACGGCGAGGATGACGATGCCCATGCCGCCGAGGAACTGCAGCAGCTGGCGGTAGAACAGCACCGACTTCGGCAGCGTATCGAGGCCGATGATGACCGTGGCGCCGGTGGTGGTCAGGCCCGAGGTCGCCTCGAACACGGCATCGGCGAAGCTCAGAAAGGGCGGGCCGTACATCAGCGGTAGCGCCGATACCAGCGAGGCGAACACCCAGGTTAGGGTGACGATCAGGAAGCCGTCGCGCAGTCGCAGCTCGTACTTGACCTGGCGCACCGGCAACCACAGCAGGGCGCCGATCAGCGCCGACAGCCCGAAGCTGGTGACGAACACCCGCACCGTGTCCTCGCCCCACCACCAGGCCAGCAGCGCCGGCGGCAGCTTGGACAGCGACGACAGCACGATGATCACGCCGAGGATGCGCTGGATGGCGAGGAAGCGTTGGCTCATGGCATCACCCTTCGCGCTGCGCGCTCATAGCCAAGTGGCCCCGGCCTGGAACAGCGCCATCGCCTGCGGCAGCTGCTTCTTGTCCATCACGAACAGGATCACGTGGTCGCCGGCTTCGATCACCACGTCATGATGCGCGATCAACAGTTTGTCGCCGCGGACGATGCCACCGATGGTGGTCGCCGGCGGCAGCTCGAGCTCGTCGATGCTGCGGCCGATCACCCGCGAGGTGCGGTTGTCGCCGCGCGCCACTGCTTCGATCGCCTCGGCAGCGCCACGGCGCAGCGAATACACCCGCGCCGGTGCACCTTCACGGATGTGCGCGAGCAGGGCGCCGAGGGTGATCAGCTGCGGCGAGATGGCGATGTCGATCGTGCCGCCTTCGACCAGCTCGGCATAGCTCGGGCGGTTGATCAACGAGATCACCCGCGGGCAGCCCATGCGCTTGGCCAGCATCGCCGACAGGATGTTGGCCTCGTCGTCATTGGTCAGCGCCATGTAGACGTCGGTCTGGTCGATGTTCTCCTCGCGCAGCAGATCTTCGTCGGCGCAGTCGCCGACCAGCACGATCGAGTTGAGCAGGTCTTCGGCGATGTTGCGGGCGCGCTCGCGCGAGCGTTCCAGCACCTTGACCAGATAGCGGTTCTCCAGCCGTCGCGCCAGGTTGCGGCCGATGTTGCCGCCGCCGGCGATCAGCAGCCGGCGCGCCGGACGGCGGTCGACGCGGCGCAGCTCGGCCATCACCGTGAGGATGTCGCGCTTGGCGGCGAGGAAGAACACTTCGTCCTCGGCCTCGATCACCGTCGTGCCCTCGGGCTTGACCGGGCGGCCGTTGCGGAAGATCGCGGCGACGCGGGTGTCGACGCTGGCCGGCAGGTGCTCGCGCAGCTCGCGGATCTCGTGCCCGACCAGGGCGCCGCCGGGAATCGCCCGCACCGCCACCAGCTGCGCGCGACCATCGGCGAAATCGAGCACCTGCAGCGCGCCGGGGTACTCGATCAGGCGTTCGACGTGGCGGCAGACCAGCTGTTCGGGGCTGATCGCGGCGCTGACCGCGGAGCGGTTGGGGTCGGCCAGCGCGGCGACGTCGAGGTATTGCGCCTCGCGCAGGCGGGCGACCCGGGTCGGGGTGCGGAACTGCTGTTGCCCGACCTGGCAGGCGATCAGGTTGACCTCGTCGCTGGAGGTGACCGCGACCAGCAGTTCGGCTTCTTCGGCGCCCGCCTGTGATAGCACCGACGGCAGCGAGGCATGGCCGACGATGGTGCGGATGTCGAGTTTCTCGGCGAGTTCGCGCAGGCGGTTGTGGTCGGTGTCGACCACGGTGATGTCGTTGTTCTCGCTCGCCAGCGCCGCCGCGACGGAGCTGCCGACCTGGCCCGCTCCGAGAATGAGGATCTTCATGAGCGTCAGGCCCCTGTCCTGAAGCAAGGTGGCGGGCACGGCCGCCGGCGGGCGCCTATCTTACCCGCGGCGCTCGAGCAGGGCGTAGAAAAAGCCGTCCATGCCGTCTTCGCCCGGAAGCCGCTGGCGGCCCGCGCCGCTGCCGCGGCCGAAACGGGCGTCGAGTACCACCGCCTCCGCATCCGGGTGTGCGCACAGGAAGGCATCGATCTGCCGCGCGTTCTCGTCCTGCAGCACGGAGCAAGTTGCGTACAGCAGGCGGCCGCCGGGGCGCAGCAGCGGCCACAGCGCTACCAGCAGCCGCGCCTGTTGCGCGACCAGCGCCGCGATGTCGTCCGCGCGGCGGTGCCATTTGATGTCGGGCTGGCGCCGGATCACGCCGGTGGCGGAGCAGGGGGCGTCGAGCAAGATGGCGTCGAAGGCCTGGCCGTCCCACCAGCGCGCGGGTTCGCCGGCATCGCCGGCGTGCAGCTGCACGCGATCATCGCGCAGCTGCAGGCGCTGCAGGGTGTCGCGCACGCGCGCCAGCCGGCGCGCGTCGACATCCAGTGCCAGCACAAGGCCGCTGTCGCCGACCGCTTCGCGCAGCTGCGCGGTCTTGCCGCCGGGTGCGGCGCAGGCATCGAGCACGCGCATGCCCGGTAGCGGCGCCAGTGCGTCGACCGCGAGCTGTGCGGCGCCGTCCTGCACGCTGAACGCACCTTCGTGCCAACCCGGCAGCTGCTGCACCGCCAAGCGCGCGTCGATGCGAAGCGCCCGCGGCGGCGAGTCCGGTGCGCTGGCCGCGACACCGCTCGCCTGCAGTCGCGCGATCACGGCCGCGCGGCCTGGCGACTGCGAGGCGCGCAACCACAGCGGCGCTGGCCGATTGTTGGCTTCGAGGATGCCCGGCCAATCCTGCGGCCAGTCCTGGCGCAGACGTTCGAGCAGCCAGTCGGGATGGCTGTGCGTGATCCCGGGGTCGTCGCTATGCGGCAAGGGTTCGCGCGTGGCGCGGCGCAGCACGGCATTGACCAGCCCGACCAAGGCCGGGCGCTGCAGCAGGCGCGCGGCTTCCGCGGTGGCAGCGAGGGCGGCATGCGCCGGCAGCAGCAATGCATCGAGTTGCGCCAGTCCGACCAGCAGCAGCATCTGGATGCGGCGATCGCGCTGCGCCAGTGGTCTTTCCAGCCAGTGCGACACCGCGAACTCGTAGCGTCGGCGATGGCGCAGCGCTTCGAAACATAGGGCTTCGAGCAGCGCGCGGTCGCGTGGGTCGGTGATGCCGGGAAGCGAGGCCGCCAGTTCGGCTTTCAACGAGCGGCCCTGCCCGAGCACGGCATCGAGCAAAGTGGCGGCCTGTGCGCGCAGGGCGGCGCCGGGCGGAGCGGCGGCCTTGCCGGCGCCGCGTGGGCGGCTCATGCCGTCCTCAGCTGCGGCCGCGCATTGAGGAAATCGGCGACCGGCTGCGGTCGCCCGCCTTCGCGTTGCACCTGCAACAGGCGCAGCACGCCATCGCCGCAGGCGATATCGATGCCGTCGCGCGTTGCCGCCAGCACCGTGCCTGGGGTGGCGTCGGCGACGTGCGAAAGCGCCTGCGCGGCGTGGATGCGCAGGCGCTCACCGGCCACCGCTGCTTCGGCGATCGGCCAGGGGTGGAAGGCGCGCACCTTGCGCGCCAGTACCGCGGCCGGTTGCGTCCAGTCGAGGCGTGCCTCGGCCTTTTCGAGCTTGTGCGCGTAGGTCACGCCCTCGGTCGGTTGCGGTTGTGCGGCCGGTTTGAGTCCGGCGCGCAGCAGCTTCAGGCCATCGCCCAGAACCTCGGCGCCGAGCGCGGCGAGCCGGTCGTGCAGGCTGCCACCGGTATCGTCTTCGCCAATCGGCGTATCCAGCGACAGCAAAACCGGGCCAGTGTCGAGTCCCTTTTCCATCTGCATCAGGCAGACGCCGGTCTCGGCATCGCCGGCTTCGATGGCGCGCTGGATCGGCGCCGCGCCGCGCCAGCGCGGTAGCCGCGAGGCGTGCACGTTCCAGCAGCCATGGCGGGGGATGTCGAGCACCGATTGCGGCAGGATCAGGCCGTAGGCGACCACGATCAGCAAGTCCGGCTGCAGCGCGCGCAGCTCATCGCGTGCCGCGGCGCTGCGGAAGTTCTCCGGCTGGAATACCGGCAGCCCACGGGCCAGCGCTTCGGCCTTGACCGGCGACGGCGCCAGCTGCCGGCCACGTCCGGCCGGGCGGTCGGGCTGGGTATAGACGCCGACCACCTCGCCGCGTTCGGCGGCGGCGCGCAGGCAGGGCACCGCGAACTCCGGCGTGCCGGCAAATACCAGGCGCAGGGCCATCAGGCGGCGGCGTCGCGGCGCTGCTTGGCGAGTTTCTTGCGCACCATCTCGCGCTTGAGCGGCGAGAGGTAGTCGACGAATACCTTGCCGGCCAGATGATCCAGCTCATGCTGGATGCACACCGCCAACAGGCCATCGGCCTCGATTTCGAAGGAGCTGCCGTCGCGATCCAGTGCCCGCACGCGGACGCGTTCGGCGCGTTTGACGTCGGCGTAGATGCCCGGCACCGAGAGGCAGCCTTCTTGGCAGGTCTGGCTGCCGGCTTGCTCGATGATCTCGGGATTGATGAACACCAATGGCCGGCTGCGGTCCTCGCTTACGTCAAGAACCAGCAGGCGCTGATGCACGTCCACCTGGGTGGCGGCGAGGCCGATGCCAGGCGCGGCGTACATGGTCTCGAACATGTCGTCGATCAGCTGGCGTAGGGTATCGTCGACTTGCTCTACCGGTTTGGCCACGGTGCGCAGGCGCGGGTCGGGGAATTCGAGGATGGTGAGCTTGGCCATGGCGGGGATATGGGGTCGGAATGCAGTGCGGCAACGGCGGCGATCCATTGTAGCGCCGCGCGGCTTGCAATCCGATTGGTGATTTGGTCTATAGTGGCCCCGACCTGTCTCGGGGAATCAGGTGGATAGCCGCCATGTTTAAACGGCTTCTTGCAGTTTCAGCCGCTGCGCTCATGACCGTGGGATCGTATGCGATCGCCACCGAAGTGCGCAGCGATCATCCGTCGACCTACACGGTGGTCAAGGGCGATACGCTCTGGGACATCGCCGGTCGCTTCCTGCGCAAGCCATGGCAATGGCCCGAGATCTGGCAGGCCAATCCGCAGATCAAGAATCCGCACCTGATCTATCCAGGTGACGTGATCAGTCTTGCTTATCTGGATGGGCAGCCACGCATCGGCGTCACCGGCGGCGAGCCGCGGATCCGCGTCGGCGAACCGGTCGGGGCGGTGCCGCTGGCCGATATCCAGGCCTTCCTCAAGCAGCTTGAGGTGCGTGGCGACGAGATCACCGGCCTGCCTTACGTGATCGGGCTGGAAGACGACCGCCTGCTCGGCTCCGCCGGGCAGATCATCACCGTGCGCGGCCTGTCGGCGCAGCCGGGCGAGATGGTCCGCATCGTCCGCCCGACGGCGCGCTACGTGAAGGTCAACCCCAAGCCCGGTTCGCAGCGCGACGGCGTGACCTCGCTCGACTTCCGCGGCCGACGTGACCACTACGACGGCGAGACCTTCTGGAAGGAAGCCTGGCACCACGACGAGGATGGCTCCGGCAGCTTCCTCGGCAACGAGGTGATGACCCAGGCGCTGGCCGAGGTGACCCAGGTCCGGGGCGACATCAGCGTGCTGGTGCTGCGCGACGAGCAGCGCGACGTGCGCATCGGTGATCGCGTGGTCGAGTACGACGAGCGTCCCTACGACAACAGCTTCTTCCCGCATCCGCCGTCGGGCGCGACCGACGGGGCCCGCGTGCTGGCCGTGGCCGATGGCCTGTACGCTGCCGGCACGCGCAGCGTGGTCGCGCTGGCGGTCGGGCGCAATCAGGGCGTGGACAACGGCACCACCTTCTCGGTGTGGACGCCGGGGATGCATGTGGCCGATCGCGTGCGCCACGGCAACCTGATCGCCGCCAAGAACGACAAGGTGAAGCTGCCCGACGAATTCGTCGGCAACGTCATGGTGTTCCGTACCTTCGACAACGTCAGCTACGGCCTGTTGATGGATGGCATCAAGCCGGTGCGCGTCAACGACTTGC
>DASUOA010000211.1:0-2309 GCA_036276895.1 Arenimonas sp.
CAACAGCAGCAGTTCGCCATGGCGGCTGAACTCGTCCTTGAGCCGGGACCCGAGCAGCCGGTAGGCGCTGCCGGCGCTTTGCACGATGGCGCGGCTGGGCGTGCTTTCGCCGCCCATGAACAGCGCGATGCCGATCAGGCCCTCGTTGCCGACCACCGAGATCTCCGCCGAGGCGCCGTTTTCCATCACGTACAGCAGCGAGACGATGGAGTCGGTTGGGAAGTAGACGTGGCGCAGGGTATCGCCCGGTTCGTACAGCACCTTGCCGAGCGGCAGCGGAACCAGCTCCAGATGCGGGAAAAGTCGCTGCCGAACATCCTCGGAGAGCGAAGCGAGGATGTAGTTCTGTCGCGGGTCGGGGAGCTGGGCCATGGTGACGACCGGCGTGTTGCGACCGGCGCTTTTAGGGGGGTGGTCAATGATAGCGATTCCGTCGTGCCTACTATGTGCGCTAGCGAACAAATGACGGTGAGGTGGCGCGGCGTGCGCGCCGCCTCAGATGCGGCCGATCAGGACCAGGATCAGGACGATCACCAGTACCAAGCCGAGGCCGCCGCTCGGTCCGTAACCCCAGGAGCGGCTGTGGCCCCAGCTGGGCAGGGCGCCGACCAGCAGCAGGACGAGGACGATGATGAGCAGCAGGCTCATGGACATGGGATTCTCCGGGGTCAGCCCAAGCGCCCGCTGTGCCCGAGTAGGCCGAGCACGCCGATGACGATGAGGTAGATGGCGACGATGTAGTTGAGCAGGCGCGGCCGGATCAGGATCAGGATCCCGGCGATCAGCGCGATGAGCGGGGCGAGACTGAATTGGATGTTCACGCGCGATGGCTCCGGCGGCTGCGGGCCGGGCGCGAAATGCCGCGGTCGTCGGCCATGGCCTTGGCGCGGATCCGCATCCGGTAGCGACAAGACTGCACTGGTCGCGGCACCGGCGTCGGTGCGCTATCGCACGGAGCCGTGCGTGGCGCTTGCCACGCACGGCCATCCGCGGTTACGAGGGCTTGCGCTTGCTGTCGTTGCTGTTGGCGAGCTCAAAAGCCTTCAACTGCTTCTCGACTTCGTCCTTGCTCAGGCCATAGGACTTCTGGATGCGACCCGCCAGCTCGGAGCGCTTGCCGGCGATCGTATCCAGCTCGTCGTCGGTGAGGTTGCCCCACTGCGCCTTGACCTTGCCTTTGAACTGTTTCCAGTTGCCTTGCACGATATCCCAGTTCATTTCCGTCTCCTGTCTCGAGGCGCCGTGGCGGTTGCCAACGGCGCGGGCACCGGCGCGATGCCGATGTCCGCGGACAGGGTGATTGCGGCCGGTGGCACTGTCGGTGCGTTTGCGAACGATGAATTCGTCGACTTTCGCAAAGCGCGTAATCGCACCGACGGCCGGCATCGCGGTGGCTAGTGTCGGGGTACGGCGCACCCTCGCGTCGCATGCGACATCACGCGGCGCTGTCGCGGTGGAGGTCTCGATGAAGCCGGGAAATTACAGCGCGCGCAGTCGCGCCGATGCGATTGCCGAGTACCAGGCGGTTGCCGCCGGCAATGGCCCGCCACGCTCGAGCTGGAAGCGCCAGTTGGCGGCGGCCAAGTCGGCCTGGAGCCGCTTGAGCGTGCTCGACCTGTTGCGCTCCGGAGGCCGCGAGGCGGCGCTGGTGGACCTGGTCGTGGAAGGTTATGCGGTCTCGCGCGACGAGGCCGGTCGACGGGTTCGGCGCTTCATGCACCGTCCGCTCGAGTAGGCGCAGCGGCCATCCGCCGGCGCCGGCAAGGGTCTCGTGCCGCGGTGCAAACCGCAGTGATCGAGCGGCATCCACCGATCCGTAATTGATCGTCACCAAGGAATCACCATGAACGTTTCGAAACATCTGAAGGCGGGTCTGCAGCGTCCGCTGATACTGGCGATGGCGGCCGGCCTGGCCGCGGGTTGTGCGAGCTCGCCGCGCTATGCGGCCGAGCCGGTGTACGAAGAGGAAGTGAGTTGGGTTGGGCCCGCCGGCCCGCAGGGCGATACCGGCGCCACTGGCGCGCGCGGCGAGACCGGCGAGCGTGGCGAGACCGGCACGCCGATGCAGGGCCCCGAAGGCCCGCGTGGGTTCGTCGGTGTGGAAGGCGAGCAGGGTCCGACGGGTGCCACTGGCGTCGCCGGTCGCATGGTGCGCGGCCCCGCCGGCGCCAAGGGTGATACCGGTGCCACCGGCGCCACCGGTGCTCACGGTGACCAGGGTGCGCAGGGCGACAGCGTGGTCGGCCCGCAAGGCGCGCGCGGTGCCACGGGCGCGCAGGGCGTCATCGGCGTGATCGGCAGCACCGGCT
>DASUOA010000212.1:0-2136 GCA_036276895.1 Arenimonas sp.
GACCTATTTGCCGAGCTGGGGGATCAACCGTTGATTTTCGCGCGCAGCCTAGTCTGGGGCACGCTGAAGCGTTACCTAACGTATACAACCGCCGGTTTTGTGGTGCTCGGCGGCTTCGGCGCCGCCTGGTCGCACCGGCCGGCTGCCATTGACAGTGCCGCCGCCCGCGACTTCGCCAGCGTGCAGGCCGCTGACCAGCTGATGCTGACTCAGAACACCGCCGGCTGGGCCCAGCGCATGATGGCCGGCCTGACCGCCCAGGATCAAACCGTCGAAGGTGTCGAAGGGCCGACCGAGACCGCGCGCGATCAACGTGTGATCGCATTCTCGAGCGACAGCGTCACGCCGCGCCTGAAGCCGACGGCGCGCACGAGCTTCGGACACGAACAGATCGAAACGCAGGCACCGGTCGCCAGCGCCGCGCAGTCGGACATGATCGCGCATCTGCTCGCCGAGCCCGCGCCGCTTGAGATCAATCCGTTCGAGAACTTCCTGATCGCAAGCGTCTCCGATCAGTCGGTTCCGGATGAGCCTTGGTTCACCAGCGACGAGTCGATCGCGGAGGCGATGGCCAACGACATCCAGAAGGTGATCGAAGTGCGGCCCGGCGACACGCTCTATGGCGTGCTCGTCAAGGCCGGCATCACCGAGGATGACGCGAACAGCGCAGTCGGCGCGATCGCGGAGATATTCTCTCCGCGCAACCTGCGCGCCGGCCAGGAGATCACGCTGAACATCACCACCGCGTCGGCCACGCGCGAGCGCGCCGCCGACACGCAGCTGATGGGCCTCAGCTTCGAACCCGACGTCACCACCGACGTCACGCTGACCCGCAACGACACCGGCCTGTTCGTCGCCGCCGCGGTCGACAAGCCGGTGGTCGAGCACAACCGCCGCGCCGCCGGCATCATCGACAGCAGCCTGTTCGACGCCGCGCACGAAGCCGGCGTGCCGATGCCGGTGGTCGCCGACCTCATCCGCACGTTCTCGTTCGACGTCGACTTCCAGCGCGACATCCAGGATGGCGACGCCTTCGAAGTGCTCTACGAGCGCATGGAGAGCGAGGACGGCGAGTTTGTGAAGTCCGGCAAGATCCTGTTCGCGTCGCTCACGCTCTCCGGCAAGACCATCCCGGTCTACTACTTCGAACGCGACGGCGACGGCGAATACTTCACACCGAACGGCGAGGCCATCCGCAAGTCGCTGCTGCGCACGCCGATCGACGGTGCGCGCATCACCTCCGGCTTCGGCATGCGCATGCACCCGGTGCTCGGCTACTCGAAGATGCACAAGGGCCTCGATTTCGGCGCCCCGACCGGCACCCCGATCTTTGCCGCCGGCTCGGGCACCATCGTCGAGATCGGCAGGAAAGGCGCGTACGGCAACTATATCCGGGTCCGCCACAGCGGCGAATACCAGACCGCCTACGCCCACATGAGCAAGTTCGCCAAGGGCCTGAAGAAGGGCCACAAGGTGAAGCAGGGCCAGGTGATCGGCTATGTCGGTGCCACCGGGCGCGTGACCGGCCCGCACCTGCACTACGAGATCATGATCGCGGGGGCGCAGGTCAATCCGAAGAAGGTCAAGACCGTCGCCAGCAACAAGCTCACCGGCAAGCAGCTGAAGGCGTTCCAGGCGCAGGTGGCGAAGATCGACGCCCAGCGCAACGAGCAGGCCACGCAGCAGTTGATCGCCGAACGGCCCGACACGCCGCTCGATTGCAGCACGTCCGCCGGCTGCGAGAACTAAGCTTCCTTCGTTGAGGATTGCGGCCCACGTTGCGCATCTTGCGCAACGGCGGGATACTCACGATGTTTCCTGAGCATGCGAGACAATGCGCGAGGATATCATGCGTCTCTTCGCAGGTCTCTTGGTCATTCTCATTCCGTTAGCCGCATCGGCGGATGGCACCGTCCAGCCGAAATATCCACCCGGCTTCGATTGCTCCGCCGTGCCGGCGGGGTCGCAGCGCCAAGCCTGCAACCGCTCGCATATCGACCCGCCAATGGGCGCGATCGAGGTGCCGAAGCAGGTGCAGCCGGATGGTTTGGTGCCGCCAGTCGATCCGCAGCCGCTGCCGACGACCAGGCCGCCGACCATTCCGCGGCTGCCGGGGACGATCCAGAACAGCAATTG